>JAAYXE010000156.1 GCA_012516075.1 Chloroflexota bacterium
CCTCTACCCAGCGCTTGACCGGCGGTCTTGGATTGCATCTGGCTGTCGGCAGAGCTCCTCGTATCCGCCTGCCCGGTCGTGTCCGCCTGACTGACTGTATCCGACTGGGAACGGGTGTGGCTGCCAAAGACACCATTCGACTCAGCGTGGGTGGTCGTCAATACTTCACTGACCACAGTACCCTGGCTGACGGTATCTGCCTGGCTTTCCGTTTCAGCATGGCTCTCTGTCTCAGAATGGCCTTGCATGTCGCTCTCTGAAGCCATGCTGGAGACGCCATCCGCCGATCCCCAGCCGACATTACCACCAATGCCTACTCCGGCCGGCTGGATGCCGCCGCGCAGCCCCCAGTTAAAGCTGTCCACATGGCTGCTGCCGGAGCCGCGGCTGCTGACGTGACCACTGCTCTCCGTTACCGCTGTCCCTTCGGTGACGGCCCGGCCTTCGGTATGCGATTGACCCTGGGAATGAGCGATACCAAACGATCGCGACTCCGCGTCTGTTTCGACGTGCGACCAGCCCTGAGTATTTGCAACCCCCTCAGTATGAGCTTGCCCTTCCGTATGCGCCTGACTATCTGTGTGCGCCTGGCCCTCACTGTGAGCTTCCCCCTCGCTGGTGCTGTATCCCTGCGTGGCTGACTGCGCCATCAATCCGGAGAGCAATGCCGGCAGGCTGACGCCAAACGAAACCCCGCGCACCCCGCTCTGCCAGGCTGCCCAGGTGGAGGTGTTCTCTGCCAGGCCGGTGAGCATTTCGGTGATATCCGCTAGCTGCACCGGCGAAGTGAGCACCAGGAACAGAAATTCTTCTTTCAGGTCGCTCATGCCACGAAACAGGATTTCGTTTTGTTGAAGGGTATATTGTTGGGCAGTCGGGCCGGCCTCGGTAAGCGGGTTATGCAATAACGCACTGCTGCCTCCACGTGCATTCTCGCGTGGATCGGTATGCCCTACTGTCACAAGTACGTGTTTCATATCATTGAAACTCAGGAAGATCCATTCAGCCAGACGTACATTCAAATGGTCGAGCCGGATCTGGCGATACGTCCCGCCCATGGCGGCTTTTAGCGCTGCCAGGCTGCGCTTTGACCGGGCGCAAGCCTCATCCAGGGTATTGGCGAAAGCTGAGACGCCGTAGCACTGGATAATCCCAACCGGAGCTTGTTGGTGATTGAAGATGCCGGCGGCGAGATAGAGAAAACTGACCTGTGACCCATACAACCCGCGCAAGACGGTGCGCATCTTCTGCAGCAGCCCAGGGTCAGAGCGTGCTTCCAGGGGCAAGAAACTTAACTGCAACAGACGCACAACCCGGAAACCGGCGTACTCTCGCCCGCCCTCGATCTCCCGCAGCCGGTACCAGAGATAGTCCAACTCATCCTGTCCATCGATAAAACACACACCAGATTTCTCCACCTCCAGGTCGGCGGGAATTGCTGGTTTCCCGTTACGAGGCGGATTTATCCAGCCGGACCAGTTCGGCAGCCAGTCGCTGACCTTTCTAATAGAGTGGAGGAATGATGATTCGTTCATGTCCTTAGCTGGCAATCTTTGGATTATGAGTTCACATCTGAGGGTGAACGCCCACAGATATCAAGCCACAATCTCACCTGGAGGAAGTTCAGGCGTACCCATGCCACGCCTGATCGTGTCCAGTTATTGATCATTCCTTCGCCCGCATGGGAGGTTTGGAAGTTCGTCTGCCGCCGAAGAAGTTGATCGTGACCGCAGGTCGCCGTATCTCTTCCATCTGCTGGAAGAAACGCTGAACGCTGGTCATGGTCTTCACTGCCGTGAAGATGCCCATCGCCAGTGTCAGGATAGCAGCCACAGCCATGATGCCGATCACCACCGGTAGAGCCAGTCTTCCAATCGTGTAAGGGTCCATAAAATCCTCCGTGTAAGTAAAAAAAGCCAACGTGTGGGGATTGGTTTCCAACGTTCGGTTTTCCGGCCGACGTTGGTGTTGCCTTTGAAAGCCCGAAGGCTGCGCAGAGCAACACATCCTGGGAGCGGAAACGGTTCAAAAGGGATAAGGATTTCCGTTCCTGGCATGTGGCGCTCTACAAAACAAAATAAAGGGTCAACGCGAATCCCGTACTCGCAAGGCGTGCAGCAAATCCTGCGCGCCGGCCAGCGGGTTGACCATGGACATAGGATTGATAAAGATCTGTTGAACCAACATCGAAAAATAACCGAGGGGGACGATCAACCACAAAGCCCAAAGCAGAATGGTGGTCACGTTGCTGCGGGTGTTGGCAATCACCACCGCGGCACTCTCGGAAGAACCAATCAGCGTAGCCCACTGCTCCGGGGTCAAGCCAGCGGTGTATCCCAGGTAAATGCGGCTGCCGATGACCGCCAGTGCATACATGGCGATACCGGCCTTGACGTACCACAACAGGTTGAAACGCTGGGCTGATAATGCCAGGATAGCCGCTAGCCCAGCCACCCACATGGCTGCGCCGATCCAGGGCACAGGCGCTCCCATGTCCCACTGGGCGATGATCCAGGCAGCCAGCACCATGCCCGTCATCACCTGGGCTGTGCGCGGCATCTTCCCACTCGAGTCGCCGGCGGAACCGCGCTCACTGCGACGCGGCCGAAAACCGGCGCGCTGCTGGATTTCAGCATCCGGCAGCCATGCCATCAGCAAGGCGCATACCAGGCTGGTCAGGGCAGGCATATGGGCAATAAGCCAGTACAGGATGACCAGTGCTCCGTTAGCCAGGTACACCGGCAAATCGGTCAGCAATAAGCCGATGCGGTCCAGCTCGTTCATGGAGCGCCTGCCGGGAGTAAGGTGACCAGGGTGACGTAAACCTGCATGGCGTCCTCGGTGAAGAGCACCCTGGGCTGTGTGATGGGGATGGATACGCCGTTCCAGTTGAAGAACGTCCCGGCTGTGTACACCCACATTCTCAAGTTGAAGGTGCCCGGATCGGCAAAGGGCACGTTGAGCACCTGGGTTTCGGCTGTACAGACGCCGTTTCCGCCGCAGCCGTCGCTCATTTGAGCCATCTCCGGCACCAGGTTGAAGCGCGGCTGGTGGATGTAGGCTTCGTAATACTTGCTCGCCAGGTCGTTCAAAATCCAATAGCGGCTTTCCGGGCTGAGCTGGGCGTTGGCTTGCACTTCGGTGATTGCTTCTGGCAACACTTCCACGTGCTCAATGCAATGGATCTCGCCATCGACACCCTCATAACCCGAATTGTTCTCCATCGACGGGTCCCAGTTGTTGTCATAGCGGCTTCCAGGACCGGGACAACCGCCTCCATTGCCGGCATTGGTGGATTCACAGGTGGGCGGATCCTGGATCTGCTCGTACCAGGTGAAGATCACAGGGGGAATGCTCGCCTGAGCCTGGATATCTGCACCGCGTTTTTCTGGATCCTGGCCAACCACCAACGGGTTCTCTGGGGCGATCTTCTGGATTGTAAGGGTGGCAGGCGCCTGGGTGATGGTCGGCGCGGGGCAGATGGGGGTCTCAGGCAGGCAATTGCCATCCTCACAATCAGCCAGTAACCCGGCGCAGCCGCCGGGAATACTTTCGCAATCGGCAACGCCATTGAGGTATAGTAATAAGGCGTTGACGAGGCAGCCGCTATCGAAAGACAGGATCATGTTTACGAAAAAGAAATTCCGGTTGATAATCGCCCAGATGTC
>JAAYXE010000157.1 GCA_012516075.1 Chloroflexota bacterium
CCGCCTCCCACCGCAACGGATACGCAGCCGCCTCCACCCACAGAAACCACCGCACCTCCCCCACCGGACACAGCTGCGCCAACTACAGAAGCGCCTCCCCCGGAAGATACCCCTGAGGAAACCGGTGGATAGGTACTGCGCGGACGTATCCAGCTCTCACAGAAAGCACATGCAAAAACCGGATCTCCAGTCACTACTAAAAGACCTGATTTCTGTCTCCGGCATATCCGGACATGAAGCCTCTGTCCGCAGGCTGATCGAAGACGCCTGGCAGCCGATAACAAACCAGCTGCTGTCCAGCCGGCTGGGCAGCCTGCACGGCCTTGTCCGGGGCAGCGGGCCGGAACCCCGGCAAAGCCTGCTGCTGGCCGCTCACATGGACGCAATCGGGTTCATGGTCGCTCGTATTACGGACGGGTTTATACATCTGCAGGCCGTTGGCGGCATCGACCCGCGCGTACTTCCCGGCCAGCTGGTGACCGTCCACGGGCGTGAAGACATCCCTGGCTTAATCGTGCAGCCTGCGGCGCACTTGCTGCCGCCGAAGACGGGCAGCGGTGTGGTTCCACTGGAACACTTACTGGTCGACACCGGGCTGCGGGCTGAGAAGGTGGCAGAACTGGTGCGGGTTGGCGATCTCGTCTCCTTTGCCCAGCCTCCCTTCCAGATGGGTTCCGACCTGCTGGCCGGGCATTCGCTGGACAACCGCGCCTCTGTTGCCGCGCTGACGGTCTGCCTGCACGAACTGCGCGGCCGCAGCCTGGCCTGGGATGTGTGGGCAGCAGCCACCGTGCAGGAAGAGGTCACCCTTTTTGGGGCAGCCACATCGGCATTTGAACTGCGGCCCAGCCTGGCGGTTGCGATCGATGTCACCTTTGGCAGCGGTCCCGGCAGTCCGGATCACCAGACCTACCCACTGGGCCAGTGTGTGACCCTGGGTTGGGGACCGAACATCCATCCGGCGCTGTTCGAATCCTTCAAACGTCTGGCAGACGAACTGGAAATCCCCTGGAAAATGGAGACGCTGCCGGTCCATTCGGGCACAGACGCGATTCGCATGCAGGTGGCGTCCGGCGGCGTGCCGACCATGGTGGTGGGCATCCCCCTGCGTTACATGCACACACCGGTCGAGGTGGTCTCCCTCAAAGATATCCAGCGCGCCGGCCGCCTGCTGGCGGAATTCGCCGCCCGGCTGGATGCCGATTACCTGCCAAAGCTGGAAGCCAGCTTCGATCCCGGCTCAGATAACCGTGCATGAGCAGCGGTAGTGGAGTGACAGACATGACCGGTTTTAACCCTGTTGAATCCAATCGCAGCACACACTCACCCACCAGCAGCCTGGATCTACGCATCGGTGAGGAGCAGTTAAACCTACTGGAACGGCTGACCAATGCCTGCGCCGTATCGGGTGACGAGGGAGAGGTGCGCACCATCGTCCTGGAGAGCGTACGCTCGCTGCCTACCGTCAGTGAGGTGCGCGTGGATGCGTTAGGCAGCGTACTGGTGACCTGCAGAGGCAGCGCTCCGGAGCGCATGCGGGTAATGGTGGCCGCCCACATGGATGAAGTTGGCTTGATGATCACCTCCAGCGCAGATGACGGTTTCTTCCGTTTTGATAAGGTGGGTGGACTGGACGAGCGCCAGCTTGCCGGAAAACAGGTGCTGGTCGGCAAAGACCATATTCCCGGGGTTATCGGGGCCAAACCCATTCACCTGAGCCAATCCGAAGAAAGAAAGCGCGCGATTTCAATCGAATCCATGCGCATTGATGTCGGGCCGGAGAGCGCTGGTCGTGTTAAGGTGGGGAATTGGGCGACATTCGCCACAAAGTTCACCCGCATCGGAGACAGCATCCGGGCGAAAGCACTGGACGACCGGCTGGGCGTGGCCACTCTGATCGAGCTCATCCGGCACGCACCGCCTGAGGTGGACCTGCTGGCTGCGTTTACCGTCCAGGAGGAAGTAGGACTGCGCGGTGCTCAGGCCGCGGCCTATGCCCTTGACCCGCAGGTAGCAGTTGTCCTGGACTGCACACCGGCGAACGATTTACCCCCCTGGGACGCCGGAGACGAGTATTCCAGCGAAAACATTCGCTATAACACACGCCTGGACTGCGGACCCGCCCTGTACGTGGCCGACCGGAGCACGCTCACCGATCCGCGGCTTTTGCGGCACTTTATACAGGTAGCCAGTCGCAGCAATATCCCTTATCAAATCCGGCAGCCCGGAGGCGGCGGCACGGATGCCGGCAGCATCCACACCCAGCGGGCCGGCATTCCCGCCATTTCAATTTCGGTGCCCGGCCGCTACCTGCACACAGCCGCCAGCATCGCGCGCATTCAAGATTGGGAAAATACGCTGCGCCTGGTTCACGCAGGGCTTACGGAACTAAAGCCCGATCTGCTGGCTCAAAGCCGACAGTAGAGCAGGAGCACAGGTTTTCCGCAAACCGGAAGGATACCGCAGGTTTCGCAAACATAATCAGCAGTCTTCGAACAAACACGGCTTGAGAAGCCGTTCAGACTGCCCGGAAATCAATAATCAATGCAGGAGATCGCATGAAATCCCTTCTTCAAAAACTGACCCAAACCCCAGGGCCGTCCGGGTATGAACATCAGATACGTGATGTAGTCGAGAACGAAATCAAAGACCTGGCCGATGCATACTGGATCGACAATCTGGGAAACCTGATTGCCCGTAAAGGGTCCGAAGGGCCAAAGGTGATGCTGGCAGCCCATATGGACGAACTGGGCGTTATGGTCACCCATATCGACGAAAAAGGGTTTGTGCGCTTTCTTCCTGTCGGCACGGTATACCCGCGCACCTGTCTGGGGGGAAGGGTGCGCTTCCTGAACGGCATGACCGGCGTGATCGGCGCCGAGCGCCAGGAAGATATCAACCGGGTGCCGTCCTTTGACCAGTTGTTCATCGATGTGGGTGTTTCCAGCCGCGATGAGTGTCCGCTGCAGGTTGGTGATGTGGGCGTGTTCGACCGCCAGTTTGAAGACCTGGGCCGGCGTGTGACATCGAAAGCGCTGGATAACCGCATCGGCGTGACCGTGCTCATCGAAACGCTGCGTAAAATTGCTGCTGAGAACATCCAGATCCCACAGCAGGTCTTCTTTGTCTTCAGTGTCCAGGAAGAAGTGGGGGTGCGCGGCGCTCCTGCAGCCGCCTTCGATATCTCACCCGACCTGGGGCTGGCGGTAGACGTCACCGGCTCAGGAGATACACCCAACGGCAGCCGTTTGGAAATTTCACTCGGGAAGGGACCGGCCATTAAGGTCCGCGATCAGGGGATGCTGTCGGACCCGCGCGTGGTGCAGTGGATGGTCCAGACGGCCGAACAGCACGGCCTGCCATACCAGCTTGAAGTCCTGCCGCGTGGAGGCACCGACGCCAGAGGCATCCAGGTATCTCGCAGCGGCGTCCCGGCCGGCGGCCTGGTGATCCCCTGCCGCTACGTCCATTCGCCCTCTGAACTGGCGGACATCGAAGATGCACAAAACGCCGTCCGCCTGCTGGTAGAACTGCTGCGCAGCCCGTTCAACCCTGAAGGGACGGAGGAGCGCAGCGGCTGATCACCCATGAAAGCGGTTCATCTGATCCTCGCCTTCTGCCTGCTCTTTCTGAGCGGCTGCGCAGGCCTCCCCCAGTTTGGTAACGAGACGGGCCCTTCCACGACAGCCACACAGGCTTCCGGGACCGGAACGTCCGGAAATCCTCCGGGGACCGTGGATATCACACCAACCCCAACCGGGCCGGTAACACTGACCATCTGGCTGCCTCCCGAATTCGATCCCGCAGCCGACACGGCGCATGGTCAGCTGCTGCGGGCCCGGCTGGATGATTTCCTGGAAAAGCGCAGAGATCTGCGCATTGAAGTGCGCGTGAAAGCCCCAGATGGCCCGGGAGGCATACTGGATACGCTGACAACCGCCAGTGCAGCAGCTCCACTGGCGCTTCCAGACCTGGTCGCCGTGCCCCGTCCCATGCTGGAGGCCAGCGCGCTCAAAGGCCTGCTGCACCCGTATGACGGGCTGTCCAGCGCGCTGGATGACCCCGATTGGTTTGATTACGCCCGCCAGCTTTCACGTGTGCAGAACAGCACCTTTGGGCTGCCCTTTGCCGGCGATGCCGTCCTGCTGGTTTACCGGGAGGATGGCGAGCGCACACCACCGCCCAACTGGCAGGCGGCGCTGGATGCAGGCGACGCAATTTCCTTTGCTGCCGCTGACCCGCAGTCCCTATTCACGCTGCTGCAGTATCAGGCGGCCGGCGGCGCAGTTCGTGATGGTGAAGGCCGCCCCTATCTGGACGCTGAAAGCCTGGAAACGGTTCTGCGGCTGTACCGGGAAGCGAGCCAGGCCGGGATATCTCCCTTCTGGCTGACCCAGCTCGAATCGGACGAGCAGGCATGGGAATCCTTTCAGGACCGGCGAGCCCCCATCGTGATCACCTGGGCGTCGACCTATCTACAGAATGCCCCGTCGGACAGTTCGGCGGCGCCTGTGCTCACTACAAACGGAGAACCTTTTACCATCACGAACGGATGGGTATGGGCGATCGCTTCCCCTCAATCTGAGAAGCAGAAGCATGCTGCTCAACTGGCTGAATTCCTGACCGAGAGCAGTTTTCTGGCCGAATGGACGGCTGCAGCCGGCTATCTTCCCACCCGGCCCACCGCCCTGGAGAACTGGGATAACCCCGAGCTTGTCCCACTGGCAAACCAGATTCTATCGACAGCCGGGATTTATCCCCCGGCAGACATATTGACCCGAACGGGGCCCGCTCTGGAACAGGCCACCGTTGAGGTCTTAAAACAGGAAAGCAGCCCTGCAAACGCAGCTCAAGCCGCTGCGGAAGCGGTAAATACCCCCTGAATAAGATTAGGCCATCCTGAATAATGCACGCGCGCATCAGGAAAAGGAAAACCGGCATTTGACGAAAAGCGCCAGCAGTGTTATGATCGGCCTAATCTGGAGAATAGGACCACATGCCCGAAGAGAGTTTTCTCGACGAAAGTCCTGGCTCAGAACATCAACAATCTGACAGGCACCTGGATGAGTCACCGTTATCGGAAGTGGTGGACGAGCCAGCTTTTATACAGGACGACGACCGGGGACGGTTAATGGGGGTGTGGGAGGCCATCTCACGCGCTGGCCTTGCTGAAACGACACTGCGAATGGGAACCCATGCCCTGCTGGTGGCCCTGATCCTGATATTCGCCTGGGGTATGCGCGAGCTTTACCTGCATGCCCAGGATTCCACCCCTTCACGAGAATCCGCTTTAGCAGCCGCTCCGCCGACGCCAACCCCTACGGAGGCGCCGCCAGCCCTGCCACCATTCTCCGCAGATATCAATCTTTCTGGCGGCATTCCTCGCATCGTTCGTCTGCACACAGACCTGCCCAGCCTGCCCCGCACCGATGTCATCACGTATATCGTCCAGCCGGGCGACACCCTGTTTGGTATCGCTGAAAAATTCGGCCTAAAACCGGAAACGATCCTGTGGGGGAATACCTACACGCTGGGCGATAACCCCCACAGCCTGCGGCCCGATCAGGAACTTTTCATTCTCCCGGTTGACGGCGTTTACTACCGCTGGTCTGAAGGAGATGGGCTCAACGGTGTTGCCAAATACTTCGGTGTTACCCCGGAAGATATTATCAATTATCCCGGCAATCATCTGAACCCGGAAACCATCGGCGACTGGTCTTCGCCCAATATCGAACCGGGGACTTATCTGATCATACCCGGCGGTCAGCGCGAATTTATCAGCTGGAGCATTCCACCTGGCGGCCTGACCCGCGATAATCCCGGTGTGGCATCCGGCTTTGGATCGGGTGTTTGCGGTGCAGGCGCCTCCGGAGCGGTCGGAACCGGGGCCTTCCTGTGGCCTGCTCCGAACCATTTCCTGTCCGGCTTCGACTACAATCCAGGCGCTAACCACCGTGGTATCGATATCGACGGTGAGACCGGCGATCCGATTTACGCAGCAGACAGCGGCGTGGTCGTGTATTCCGGCTGGAACGACTGGGGTTACGGAAATGTGGTCATCATCGACCACGGGAACGGCTGGCAGACCCTGTACGCCCACCTGAACGACATCTATGTTGGCTGTGGACAGAGCGTGGCTCAGGGATCGATTGTCGCCGCGATGGGCAGCACGGGCAACTCCACCGGCTCGCACCTGCACTTCGAAATGATCTACAACGGCAGCAAGGTCAACCCCTGGGATTACGTTCAGTAAGCACCAGAACCATCGAAAATCAAAAACCCCTTCTGAAGATCCATCCAGAAGGGGTTTTCTTTTTCAATGCGCTAAGCAGTCGGAGATTTCAGGCGAACATCAGGTGAGCGGCATGGCGAAGAGGGGTACCAGCATCTCTTCCGGGTGAAGGCCGCCGTGGCGCCCCACCATATGGTTTTCTTTACCCGACCACCACAGATAGGCATCGCCGTGGGCCACGGCGATCAGGTCTCCGAGACGTTCCAGCAGCTGGGGGTGACGTTCGCCCGGACCAAACAGGCCGCTGTCTGCGGCATACTGCGGGTCGACCAGGCTGAACTGCTGTGGCCAGGTGCGCTGGATGTACTCATGAACCGCTTCCGTCTGCCCCGGGCGGATATAGAAGTACACCAGCCGGTTCTCGCCGGTGGGGAAGATATGCAGCCGGCGGAGCAGGCCCGGATGGCTGCTTAATTCGTAGTGCGGGTCGCGCCGGGTGGTGATCTGCCCGTGATCCGCAATCAGCAGCATCAGCGTGCCCTGACGGGCTGCCGGGCTCAGGCGCGAGAGGAACAGGCTTTCCAGTGCGGCGCCAAAGCTGGCCATCTCCGCCGCCGGATAATCCGTATCGGGGCCGTAGCGGTGCGAAAAGGTGTCCACCTCGCTCCAGTAGACATAGGCATACAGCGGCTCGCCCGCCCGTCTTTCCAGCACCTCGCGAGCGTTGATCCACAAATCGGTCGCCGTGCTGAAAGACTGCAGCTCCACATCGCGGAAAAACATCTGCGAGAGGCCGGAATTCATGATCGCGTAATGCTGGAAAACAAAGGTGGGGATCTGGTGAGCAGCGAGATGGGTCCCCAGGGGAGGACCGGGGATGAAGGTCTGGGAGTTGAAACCGGCATTGATCAGGCTTCCGCCTCCGCCGCTGTACGTGATGGGCCGGTGTGCAATCATGTTGGCCACGATCCCGTACTCTTTGAGCCACATCTCAAAACCGGTGATCCCGTGCTCAGCGGCGCTGCGCCCGGTCCACAGTGTGGTCAGGGCGGCTGCCGTTGTGCTCGGTGTGATCGAGGTCAGAGGCATGAGCAGGCCATCGCGGATCAGGCGCTCCCAGGAGGGGAGTCTCCCTTCCGCCAGCCAGCGCTGGAAGCGCTGCAGTGAAAGTGCATCCATGACAATCAGCAGCACCCGGCGGTAACCGCTGCCGATGGCTGAGAGGATCTCTGCAGACAGCGGCTCGGTCCCGAGTTCGGGAACCCCCAGAATGCGGCAGATGGTGGTGGGGATGTTCAGAATCGATCGTCCCGTGTACTGCGGGTAAACGAGGTCGTCCCCCAGATTAAGACCGGGAATTCGATAGCTGCGCAGTGCCGGCAGCATGTCAGCAGTTCGATCAGTCATATCATTCGCCCCAAACAAGCGCAGAAAACCGCTCCATCCGTGAATGATTAAGGCTCAAGGCCAGGTTGGGAGTAAGTTGAGGGTGGCTGCCCCATCACGAACAGCCACCCTCGAAAAAGATCATCCAGCCAGGCGATCAGACAAACCGCTCACGTATCTCGGCGCTGACATAGTCGAGGATCGCCACAGTGATTGAAATAAACCATACGGCGATGCCCGCTGAACGGTAATCGAGCAGGCGGATCCACTGAATAAGGATGAAACCAATACCGCCGCCGCCGACCAGACCGATCACCGTGGACATACGCACATTAATATCCCAGCGGTAAATCGTGAAGGAGACAAAGGGCGGGATAATCTGCGGGATCACTCCGTAAACCACCGTTTGCAGCCAGTTGGCCCCGGTCGCCTGAATGGCTTCAATCGGCCCGGGATCAATCGACTCGATCGCTTCGGAGTACAGCTTACCCAGAGCGGCGATGGTGTGCACGGTGAGCGCGACGATACCTGCAAATGGCCCCAGGCCAACCACCACAATGGCGATTACAGCCCAGATCAGTGATTCGATGGAGCGCACAATGTTCATTACCGTGCGCACCAGGTAGTAAATCGCCAGGGTAACCCAGGATCCCGACATCAGATTGCGCGCCGCCAGGAAGCTGAAGGGAACAGAAAAGATAATACCGAAGAAAGTGGCCATCATCCCCAGGAAGATCGTCTCGATCATCTTCTCGATGGCCAGGAGCAGCTCAGGACTGGCATGAGCAGGTCCCACACCGGCGAGCTGGCGCCCCTGCACCTCCCAGTAAGAGACTTCCTTTTCGGTGGGCATCAGGCGGTAGGGCATAACTACATCCACGGCGATATTGCCCTGCTCATCGGGCATGACAACAAGATACTCTCCACCCTGGCGCTGGCGGAACTCATTGCCCTGTTCGTCCTTCCACCAGATAGCAACTTCGCTTTCCGGCTCAAAGCCGGTGCCCGTGATGTGCAGCGTAGTCCCGGGCTCTCCGGCCGGCTGGGAAAGGTTACCGCACTGTGGAGATGTGCTCAAAGCAGGGCCATCAGGCTCAACTGTAGGAACGGGCTCATCGTAACAGGGGATCTGCACCACCGCCCGGGCAATCTGGAGCTCCTCTTCGCGTACAATGGCCGCATCCCAGGGCCAGATAATACGCTGCATAAAGGGCAGCCCGTCGCCTGCCTGGGTAACCAGTTTCACCGGTTGGATCTCACCAATCTGCCAGCCCAGGCCGAAAAACAGCAGCGTAACCAGGGCGAACAGCCATACCGTGGTGCTCCTGCGATCAGGTTTTGCCGAAAGATAGGCATCGACAATAATCCAGAGATACAGAAGAACGGTGCCGATGCTCAGCACCAGCAGAATTGGATGCAGTTCGAAGGAGCGCTGGATTTTCCCGGGCCAGTTGTCAATTCTGCGGCCTGCGATGCTGATACGCCAGGCCAGCAGCCCGATCACGGAGACCAGGCTTGCCAGCAGCAGCAGTCCCTGACGCACGCGGCCAACCAACGCATGCCCCAGCCCTGGGATGATCACGGAAACCAGGCCGGCAATCAACGGTGGGACTCGAATTGGTTTTTGAGCTTGAACCGCGTTCACAGTTCACCTCCCAGACGGGCCTTCTGCCGGTCCTCAGCAGACGACAGATCATCCGCATCTTTGCTCGCCCGGATGTTCCCTTCCAGGTCGCCCACACGCTCTGCTTCTTCGCCGTAGATTTCTTTAAACTCTGCGTCGGTCATGCGGCGGATATCCTCCCGGCTGCCTTCGTAGACCAGCCGGCCTTCGCGCAGGCCGATCACCGAGGTCGCATAGCGCTGGACAAGGTCCAGATAGTGCAGGCTGCACAGCACCGTGATGTGATCTTCCTGATTCAGTCGTTCCAGGTGCTGCAGGATCGAGTGAGCCAGGACGGGATCCAGGCTGGCAACCGGCTCATCGGCCAGGATCATCTCGGGTTCCTGCATGAGAGCCCTGGCAATCCCAACCCGCTGCTGCTGGCCGCCGCTGAGTTCGTCGGCGCGCTTATGCGCCTGATTGGCAATCCCCAGGCGCTCCATGGCCTGCATCGCCCGGCGTCGATCCTCCTGGGAAAAACGCCCGGTGATGCTGCGCCAGGGGGAGGTGTAGCCCAGCCGCCCGGCGAGCACATTCGTCATGACCGAAGAGCGCTTCACCAGATTGAACTGCTGGAACACCATGCCGATCTTTCTGCGGGCGCGGCGCAGGTCAGCGCCTTCCAGCCTGGCCAGGTCCACTCCATTCCAGATGATCTCCCCTTCGGTGGGATCGATCAGCCGGTTAATGCAGCGCAGCAGGGTCGATTTTCCCGATCCGCTCAGGCCGATCACCGCCAGGAATTCCCCATCGGGAACCGTAAAGCTGACGTCCTTGAGCGCCACGGTGCCATCGTCGTAAATTTTGGTCAGGTGGCGTATCTCTAGCATCTATGTCACTCCCAAAACAGGCGGGAGGGGACATCACAGTGCCCTCCCGCCTGAATTCACCAGTCTACCAGCATGAAAACGATGGCTGGCGGCACAGGGGCCGCCCTGACCGCCAGCCTTGAAACCAGCAGATATTAGAAGTCCGCAGCACTTACTCCGGCCGCATCCAGGACCTGGCGGAAAGGATCGTAGAAGCTGTCGTCGATATCCTCCAGACCTTCCCACTGGTAAGCGGTGTTAAGCGCTTCCTGGCCTTCGGGGGTCTCGGCGATCTTCAGCAGAGCAGCCGTAATCTGATCGCGCAGCGCCTGAGGCAGGTTCACCTGATACTGCACGCCGTCATTGGGGATTTGGATGGATGTCTCGATCACGATCACTTTCTCCATCACGTCCGGATAGTCTCCCTCAATGCGGGTGCGGGCATCCACGTAGGACGAACCGGCATCACACTGTCCGCTGTAAACACCGGAGACGGCCGCGTCATGCGAACCGGCGAAGATCACATCCAGATCCGTATCGGGATCGATGCCGGCGGCGCGCAGCGTGATGCTGGGGATGATCCAGCCGCTGGTGCTCAGCTCGTCGACGGCGCAGAAGGTTTTACCTTCCAGGTCGGCCAGGGATTCGATGCCTGTATCGGCGCCGGCGAAGATCTGACCCACGTATGTAGGTGCACCAAGGCGGGTGGCCACCAGATCGGCCTCAACGCAGCCGCGGTCAGCAGCCGTGATGTAACCGAAGGTGTTCAGAGAAGCGATGTGCGCCTGAGCAGGCTCGCTGCACAGAGCTTCGATCACGCCGGCATATTCGGTGGCGACGAAGGTCTCGATCACCAGGCCGGTCTCTTCGAAGATCAGGTCAGCCACAGCCTGGGCTCCGGCCGCCACGCGCTCCATCTCACCGGAGGGGACGAAAGCCCAGATGATCGGATTCTCCTCGGTGCCCAGATTACCAATATCCTCAGTCTCCGCAGCTTCTTCTTCAGGCGGCTCTGTGGGAACAGGGGTCGGCAGCGGAGAATCCATCTGCTCTACCAGGATCTCGTCAGCCTCTGCATCCAGGTCGTCCAGCGTTTTAGCAACATCGGCGCCGTCAGCGATGGCAGCCATAGCCTCATCCACAATGTTGCGGACGAAGTCGTAGCCAGGCACCGGCGGCTCGAAGATACCGTACTCCAGCAGGTCGAAGGCGGCTTTATAAGCCGGGCTCTGCTCGAAGTAATCCGCGAGCCCTGCAGCAACGCTCTGGCGGACCGGGAAGTATTCACTGGCCATTGCCCAGCGAGCCTGGATCTCAGGCGAGGTGTAGAACTTTACGAACAACCAGGCAGCCAGTTCCTGTTCCGGTGTGGTCTTGGGGATGCTGACGCTGGCGCCGTAGATGTTCATCACAGGATCGGGTGTGGTGTGCGGGATCGCGCCAACGCTCCACTCGAACTGCGCGCCGCTGTTGACGGCCTCAGCATAGAAGGGCAGACCAGAGCTGGAACCAACCGTGAACAGGGTGACGCCGGCACCGAAGTTGGTCTGGTCGCCGTAGGCTTCGGTTACCAGGCGAGCACAGCCGCTCTCGAACAGGTCCTGCAGGAATTCCATCGCTGCAACGGCAGCCTCGCTGTTATAGGTGAACTCGCTGTTGTGGTAATCGAAAACATCACCGCCAAAAGCAAAGGTCCAGCTTGCGAAGCGCGAAGCATCGATGCTCAGCTCATAACCAATGCTTCCCTGAGCGGTCGCACGGCTGAAGGGCTGTTCGGTAGCCGCGCAGGCCATCTCTTTGAATTCTTCAGGGGTCTCGGGAGGACCATCGAAGCCCAGTTCCTTCAACCAGTCGAGGTTGTAATACAGCATTTCCATCGAGCGGTTGGGAGGAAAGCCCAGGCGGGCATTGCCGTAGGTCGGGAAGATGTCCTGTTCCCAGAAGCCCGGGAAAAAGTCGGCCTGCTCCTCTTCAGACAGACCCCACTTCTCGCTGTTGACCATCGGATTCATGTCCACCAGGGCGTCGGCAAGCTGGTAGGTAGCTGCCTGGTTCTGGTAGGCCACGACCAGGTTGGGCGCATCGGGCGTGTTGAGCACACCCAGCATCTTGTTGAAGATGTCGCCGTAGCTGCCCTGATATTCGGCAACCACAGTGATGCCCCACTCATTCGTCTCGTTGAACTCCTGAACAATTTCGTTCAGGGCATCTTCACGAGACTGGGTGTGCTGGTGCCAGAAGATGACCGTCTGGCCAGTGGGATCCACATCATCGTAAGATGCGCCTTCACCAGCGGGTGCTGTCGGCTCCTCCCCGGCTGGTTCCGTTACCTCTCCACCCGGTTCATCCTGCCCGGAAGGCTCCTGAGCCCCAGGCGCCTGGGTGGGGGCGGTCGTCGGCTGAGCCTGGCAGGCCGCCAGCACGAGCGAGGCAGTCATTAAGACTGCCAAAAAGGTGTACCAGAATTTCTTACTCATTGAAAATTCTCCTCCAGTCTGAAGTTGTGTTCACAAACTGTTCTGGCGCAGAGTAGAAGACCTTAATTGTTCGCTTTGCCTCCTTTTGGTTCGACTTTTTGTATTCCGGCGGGATCATCATAGATCCACAACAGGGACCGCCGCCCGTCAAATTGAAGCTCTAGCCTTTCAATCCGGTAGTGGCAATCCCTTCGGTAAACTGCTTCTGTGTGAGGAAATACAGGATCAGAATGGGGATCACTGTGATCACAGCCCCTGCCATGAGCAGATGGGTTTGAGGCCCGGCTTCGGTGACGAATGTCCACAGGCCCACCATCAAAGGCCGCCAGGTGGCGTTGGTCGTCACCAGCGGAGGCCACAGGAATGCATTCCACGAACCGATGAAGCCAAAAATCAGGACCGTAAGGATTGGCGCCTTACTGATCGGCAGGACGATCTGGACCAGAAAGCGTAGATGGCCTGCCCCATCGATGCGGGCAGCATCCCAGAGTTCGTCCGGAATTTTGATGAAAAACTGACGCAGGAGGAAGATGCTGAAAGCATTTGCCATAAAGGGGACCGTCAGCGCCTGGAGAGTGTTGAGCCAGGAGCCCCCAGGGAGCGGTATGATATCCCCACGAATCATCAGAAAGTTGGGGATCATGGTGACCGACTCTGGGATCATCATGGTGCTCAACAGCAGCGTGAAGATGACATCGCGCCCCCAGAATTTGATGCGGCCGAATGCATAACCCGCCAGAACAGAGGTGAACAGCAGACCCGCCATGGTCACCAGGGTGACAATCACGCTGTTTAAGAAATATTGTGCAAATCGCGCCTCTGTCCAGGCATCTACATAATTCTCAAACTGGGGAGACGCCGGTAACCACTGGCGGTTGATTGTCTCGCCCAGGGTCATCAAAGATGTGGAGACCATCCAGAAGAAGGGCAGAACGGCAACCACCGCGCCGGCAATCAATATCAAATAAAGGACCATGCGGCTTGAGATCTTTTTCAGCCGCAGGAAAACCGGACTTACTTGTTCCCGTTCGTGAATGCGGTCCCTTACACGCACGCCCTCAGCCATAGAATACCCTCTCGCCAAAGATCTTATTCTGCGCGTAAGTCAACGCCAGAATGATAAGAAACAGGAGAACCGCCTGAGCTGCGGCATATCCGTACTGATTGGCCTGGTAAAAGGTCTGAAAGATGGTCACACTGGTCACGTCGACGGTGCCCTGTGCTGAAGGGACGCGCATGACGTAAATGTGGTTAAACGCTTTGAAAGTACCGATAAAAGCGATGATTGCCAGGTAGAAGGTAATCGGTGAGAGCAGTGGGATGGTGATGTAGCGGAAAATCTGCCAGCGGTTCGCGCCGTCGATTTCGGCTGCCTCGTACAGCTCATGCGGAATCGAGCCCAACCCCGCAAGGAAAATCACCGTGTTGTATCCAACATAGGTCCAGATGCCGAACAAAATAATGGCCACCAGTGCCATACTGGGGCCTGCCAGAAATCCCTGTAGCTCGGTACCAAAGATGATATTGTTGATCGGATCGGATTCAAACAACCATTCCTGTGATTTGATGCCGAACCACGAGAGAATAATATTGGCCAGAGAAGATTCGCGCGGACTGAAAATCGTGCGGAATACGACCGCAGATGCCACCACCGGGGTGATGTACGGCAGGAAGTACAGCATACGAAAAAACTCCTGCCCCCGGATCTTCTGAAAGAGAATATAGGCGAGCAGGAGTGCCAGAATAAGCTCTGCGGGGACGGTCCCCAACGCATAGAATAACGTGATGGGAAGCGAATGAAGAAAGTCATCGTCCCCTTCGGCGATCATCCGCTCCCACCCGTTAGAAATGGCCACAAATCCGGCTGCCAGGACGAGCAGAGCGATGATCCGCAGGATCCATTTACGGTTCTCGTGTATTTCAGTCGACTTGCTCCAGAGGAGATAGGTAACAAAAAGCAGTACAAATCCGCCTGCAAAGAGAAACGCCCCCAACCAGTCACCCAGTGCTTTATGATAGTTGTCTAAACCGATAAAGGCACTTTTCACAACTCTCCAGCGGAAAGTGCTCATATAAACTGCGTAACCGATCGGAAAGAAGCCAAAAATGGCGATGATTAATACTGCTGGAAGGATAAAAAGGTAACCGGTAAGATGTTCGCGAAGATCAGCCCAACGTAGACGCCTGCGTGACGATTTATGGATACCCGTCTGAGGCAAGGGGGTGCTCGCCAAGACAATCCTCCTCGGGTCTCAGAAAATGAGACATATTTTCAGGGTACCACACGGCTGATTAAGCATCCGTTAAGGCGCCCTGCTCTACATTATAAATCAAAACCACCACACCCAAAAATTTTTTAAGGATGGGCGAGTGCAGGCGTGGATACCGGTCAACAAACGCTGATCCGAAGCCGTTTGTACAGCACTCCTGGGTTCAAGGATATCACAAGGTTTTTAAGGCGGATTAAATATTCTGTTAACGTTTCTGTCGAATGGAACAGGCATAAAGGAATCGTTTTCCGATACCCAGTGATGATAAACTATATTCTCAAATCGACCATATTTGAAGGTATGTTTTCATCAGAATGGATTTAAAAATTTTCCGCCGTTTCCATATACCCCGCTCCGCCTTCATCAGCCTGGTCCTGCTGCTAACCGGGGTAATGCTGCTGGCCGCCTGCGACCAGATTCAGCTTTTCACCCCCATTTCCGTACCAGACCAGGCAACAGAAACGCCAGCTCTCTCCAGCACGGCACCGGCGGCGCATACCCCCACCCCGGCAGCCTCGCCC
>JAAYXE010000158.1 GCA_012516075.1 Chloroflexota bacterium
AGGAATACACGCCCCCGCGCCCCATGCCGCGGATGCAAGATGTGGACATCCCGCGCCTCTCGGAAGAAGACGAAGAACTGCAGAAGGTGGTCTCGCAGCTGGCGGAAGAGAACCCCGCCGCGGTGGCCGAGATTATCCAGATGTGGTTGAACCAGAGCGAGAAGTAAGAGATGGCATTCGAATCTTCGGATTACGAGGTGGATGGACTGCAGAAAGCTGCCGCCCTGGTGCTGAGCCTGGGCGTGGAGCTCTCTTCGAAGGTGCTGCAGTTCCTGGGTGAAGCCGAACTCGAGCGCATTATGCTTGCCATCAGTTCGATGGGCTCCATCCCGGCCGACGTGCGCCGGGAAGCGATACAGGAAGCGTACGCGCTTTCCCTGTCGGGCAACACCCTGATCAGCGGCGGGATCGAATACACCCGCCAGCTCCTGGCGCGCGCTGTGGGCCCGCGCCGCGGCTCCGAAATCCTGGAGCGCATCTCCGCACACCAGCAGCTTTCCTCCTTCGAGATGCTGCGCAACGCCGATCCGGTGCAGATTGCCAACCTGCTGCAGGAAGAGCATCCCCAGACCATTTCGCTGGTCCTTTCGTATATGGACGCCAAGATGGCGGCCGAGATTCTGACCAACATGCCCCAGGAACTGCAGGTGGACGTCACCCTGCGGCTGGCCACCATGGACCGGGTCTCCCCCCAGGTGGTGCAGGTGGTGGAGCGCAGCCTGAAGCACAAGCTCTCGGGGGTGATTACCGAGGCCGACTTCCGGGCGACCGGCGGTGTGGCCTTCCTGGTGCAGGTGCTCAACCAGGTGGATCGCGGCGTGCAGAAGACCATCTTCGACGCCCTCGAGCCCACCGCGCCCAAGCTGGTGGACGAGATCCGCGCCAATATGTTCACCTTCGATGACCTGATCAAGCTCGACGACCGCGCCATCCAGCGCGTGCTGCGCGAGGTCAACAAGTCGGAGCTGGCCCTGGCGCTCAAGGGCGCTCCCGACAAACTGAAGGAAGTGATCTTCCGCAATCTCTCGGAGCGGGCGCGCGAGACGCTCAAGGAAGAGCTCGATATCCTCGGCCCGCAGCTCGCCAAGAATGTATATGCTGCCCAGCGCAGGATCGTCGAAGTGGTGCAGCGGCTGGAAGAAGAGGAAGAGATTGTGATCGGCAGCAGTGGAGGCGAGAATGAAATTATCCTCTGATGAGCTCTCCCGGGTGCGCAATATGACCTGGCAGTCCCTGGAGGAGAGCGCCCCGGCAGCCGAACCTGCAGCCCCTGCCGCAGCAGCCCCCGCCGGCACTGCGGTCCGCTGGTCCCCTCCAGACGTGAGCGAGCCCCCGGCGCAGTATTCGGCTGCAGTGCTGCAGCAGGCGGCCGCTGCCCCGGTAGAGCAGCCCGCTGCAGCCCGGCGGCGCTTCCCAGCCCGCACGGTTGAAACGGTGCGCGTGATCCGGACCGGAAACGGCACAGTCTCCGCCCGGGCGTTCGCAGATCCATCCGCTGAGATGACCAGCCAGGCGGCCAGGTATGCAGCTGCGCAGCATACCGTGCTGCCCTGGATCCCCGAGGAGCTGCACCCAATCCCGGTGAACGGGGATAACAGCGCCGCGCCCTCCGAGACGACAGCGGCGCTGGAAGAGATCGAGCGCGCCCGCCAGGCCCTGGAGGCTTCGCGACAGCAGATCGAAGAAGAAGCCCGCCAGACCCTGGCGCTGGCCCGCCAGCAGGCGGACGAGGTGCTGTCTCAGGCGCAGGAGGAGGCCCGCCAGATCGCCGAGCAGGCCTACCGCCAGGCCGTGGAGCGCGCCGAGGACGAGGTGCGCGAGAAGCTGGCCGTGGCCGGGACGATATACACCGAGATGAACGCCTGGCGCGAGAACCTGCTCCGCCAGAGCGAGAGCATGGTGATCGAGCTGGTGCAGGAGATCGCCCGCAAGCTGTTCGGCGAGGGGTTCGCCCTGGACCCCGGGCAGCTCGACGCCTGCTTCCAGCGCGTGCTCGACGAGGCCAAATCGCTGGGCGAGCTGCGCGTGCGCGCCCACCCGGACGACGTGGAAGCGCTGGGCCCGCTGTGGCCGTCCCAGCAGACCGCCCGCCGCGGGCAGAAGATCGAGCTGGTCCCCGACCAGGACATCCAGCGCGGCGGCTGCTACATCGACGGACAGTACGGCTCGGTAGACGGACGCCTGTCCGTACAGCTTGAGTTCATCACCGGCGCGCTGACCCAGCCGCTGGACGGGCTGTTCAGCGCCCGTGAGCCCGTGGAGGTGCGCCCGTGATCCAGCCCGTTCTCCCCGACCTGACCCGCTACCAGCGCGTGGTGTCCGGATTGAAGACGCTGCGCCTGGCGGGGCGCGTGGTGCAGGTGGTCGGTCTGACGATCGAAGCCACCGGCCTCGACTGCCAGATCGGGGAGGTGTGCGAGATCCGCGCCGCCACCGCGCCGCCGCTGCAGGCCGAGGTGGTAGGCTTCCGCGACCAGCGCACCCTGCTCATGCCGCTGGGCGATATGCAGGGCGTACAGCCCGGCAGTCAGATCTTCCCCAGCCGCTCGGTCTTCCGTGCGCCGGTGGGTATGTCGCTGCTCGGGCGTGTGCTCGACGGGCTGGGCCAGCCGCTCGACGACCTGGGCCCGCTGGAGGGTGTGCGCTACGTGCCCACCGACAACAGCGCCCCGCACCCGCTCACACGCAAGCCGATCTCCGAGCCGCTGACCACCGGCGTGCGCGCCATCGACGGCCTGCTGACCTGCGGTAAAGGCCAGCGTATGGGCATCTTCGCCGGCTCCGGTGTGGGGAAAAGCACCCTGATGGGCTCCATCGCCCGCAGCTCTCATACCGACGTCAGCGTAATCGCCCTGGTGGGCGAGCGCGGCCGCGAGCTGCAGGAGTTCATCCAGCGCGACCTGGGCGAGGAGGGCCTCAAGCGCTCCGTCGTGGTGGTCTCTACATCCGACCAGCCCGCCCTGGTGCGCCTCAAGGCCGCTTACGTGGCCACCACCATCGCCGAATACTTCCGCGACCAGGGCATGGACGTGACCTTCCTGATGGACTCGGTCACGCGCTTCGCCATGGCCCAGCGCGAGGTCGGCCTGGCCGTGGGCGAGCCGCCGGCATCCAAAGGATACACGCCCTCGGTGTTCGCCCTGCTGCCCCGTCTGCTGGAGCGCACGGGCACCAGCCAGAAGGGCACCATCACCGGCTTCTACACCGTGCTGGTGGAAGGCGACGACTTCAACGAACCGATCTGCGACGCAGTGCGCGGCATCCTGGACGGTCACATCGTGCTCAGCCGCGCTCTGGCGGCCCGCAACCACTACCCGGCCATCGACGTGCTCAACAGCGTCAGCCGTGTGATGCCGGCCGTGACCAGCAGCGATCACCGCTCCGATGCAGCCCTGGCCCGCCGCCTGCTGGCCGCCTACGAGAAAGCGCGCGACCTGATCAACATCGGCGCCTATGTGGAAGGCTCCGACCCCGAGATCGACGCCGCGCTGGCCGCGCTGCCGGGGCTGAACGCCTTCCTGCAGCAGGGGCAGAACGAGGTCTCCACCTTCGAAGAGACCCGCCAGACCCTGCAGAGAATCTTTACGGCGGAGAACTAAGCCATGCCACCACGCTTTTCACTGCAGCCCGTCTTAGACTACCGCCATAACCTTGTGGAGTCCCTGCAGATCGAGCTCGGACAGGTGACGGCCCGCAAACAGCAGGCCGAGAACGACCTGCAGACGCTGTGCGCCTTCCGCGCCCAGCTCTTCGCCGAGCTGGAGCGCCAGCAGCAGGGCGTGATCGACTTCGAGGCCAACCGCCAGACGCGCATCAACCTGCGCGTTATCGAAGAGCGCATCCAGGAGCAGATCGAGCTGGTGCGCACCCTGGAGCGCAAGGTGGCCGAAAAGCAGGCCGAAGTGATCTCCGCCCGCCAGGACGAGGAGACGCTCGCCACCCTGAAGCGCAAAGAGCTGGAGCGCTACCAGCTCGAACAGGCCGCCCGTGAGAACCGCCTGCAGGACGATATCTACATTGCACGCGCTTACCGCATGCTGGGTCATGGAGGGGCTTCCTGATGGACAGTTCGTTTTTCGCTGCGCGAGTTCAGACCATCATGGCCAACCTGATCCTGCAGCTTCTTGAACGGGTGGACAGCTCGGGCGATGAGCCGCAGCCCACCTGGGTGAAGGAAGGGCCGGCGGCAGGGAGTGCTGCCGCTGTGACTGCCCAGGCGCTGCAGCTTTCTGGCGGCTCGTTTGAAAGCCTGATCCAGCAGGCCGCCCAGCGCTACGGCGTGGACTCGAACCTGGTGAAGGCGGTGATCCGCGCCGAGTCGAACTTCAACCCGCAGGCGGTATCGTACGCCGGGGCGCAGGGCCTGATGCAGCTGATGCCTGCCACGGCCCGCAGCCTGGGCGTGACCAACCCCTTCGACCCGGCCCAGAATATTGAAGGCGGGGTGAAGCTGCTCAGACAGCTTCTCAACCGCTACGATGGGGACGTGCGCCTGGCCCTGGCGGCCTACAACGCCGGGCCGGGTGCGGTGGACCGCTACGGCGGCATCCCGCCTTACCGGGAGACGCAGGTGTACGTGGACCGTGTGCTGAACTACTACCGGCAGGGCAGTTCGTGGAGTGTGTAAATGACCGACCCAATCCTGTCTGATTCTGCTCTGAAGGCCGCCCGCTTTGCCCTCGACGGGCTTGCACGGCGGCAGGAAGTGATCGGCCAGAACCTGGCCAATATCGATACCCCCGGCTACAAGGCCCAGACGGTCGATTTTGAGACCGCGCTGAAGCGCAGCCTGGAGAAGGGGACCAGCATGCGCCCGCAGAAGACGCATCCGGGCCACCGGATCGCCTCGCAGGCAGAGCCGGGGAGGGTGCAGATCGAACTGCGCCGCGGCGGCAGCCAGCGGGCCGATGGCAACACCGTCGACCTGGACACCGAGCTGCTGGAGATGAGTGAGACAGGCCTGCGCTTCCAGGCGCTCACCACCCTGGTGAGCAAAAAGCTCAGCCTGTTGAAAACCATTGCCCAGAATCAGGGCTACTAGTTCCCCATTTCGATGGGGTGAAAGGAGGTGTGTGTGCAGGATTTATGGATGATCCCCTCGCAGCCGGTCCCGGCAGCACGGGGGGAGCGCCGGTCCACCACTGCGCGTGACCCGGGGAATGCGGAAGCTGCCCCGCAGTTTGCCGCAGCCCTCGCAGGTGCCCGCCGGCAGTTCGCCCTCCGGCGGTCCGGTCAGGCGCAGGAGAGCGAGCCGGCCTCGCCGGAAGCGCAGAACGCTCCCGCCGCGCTGGTGTTCGCTGCCGCAGCTGCACCCGAAATGCAGCTCGCTGCCGCAGCCACAGCCGGTGCCGGTGAGCCAACCGGCGTGCCGGCGACTGCTGCGCCGGACGCAGCCGTGTTTGCCCGTGCTGTGGAGCTGCCGCAGGGCACAGCAGGGATGGGCATGACGGAGGACGCTGCGCTCGATGGAGCGGAGGGCCAACCGCAGGCCGCCGGCTTCCCCAGCGCGCTTGAGAGCCAGGCCGCTGAGCTTACCCCGGAGGCCGCCCCGCAGGTGAAAATGCCTGACGCCAACGGCGGGCAGGAGAATGCTCCGGCCGTGGAGCGCCCGGTGATTGAAACACCTGCTGCGGCAGCCAGCCCGGCTCCTGAAAGCGCTGCGGCACCCGCCGCTGAACGCTTCGCCGTTCAGCAGAGTGCACAGGCGGTTGAGATGGAAGCCGTCATCAAACCGGCAGGTCCGGATGCAGACGAAGCTCAGATCCAGCCTGCAGAGGCCCGGCAGGGCGCATCTCAAGACGCTGCCGTACGGGGGCCCGCAGGCCTGGAGCAGCCCGTTATGGATCCCTTCTTCGTGAACGCCGCCGGGCAGGGGTTGGAAGTGATCGCTCCCGAGAGCGCGCAGCCCGTGGACTTCACCGAGGCCTTCGGCCCGTGGTTGGCGAAGCTGCAGCGCAGCGGGAAATCTTCGCTCGAACTGCGCCTGCACCCGCAGGAGCTGGGTGAGATCCAGGTGCTGCTGAAGAGCACCCGTGAGGGCGCCAGCGTGGTGATCCGCGTGGAGCAGGCCGCCGCCGGCTCGCTGCTCGAGCAGAACCTGGGCGACCTGCGGCGCTCACTGGCCGAGGCTGGCGTGCAGGTGACCGAGATCCAGGTGGAACAGGGCCCCGCGCAGTTCGATGCTCGCGCCGGGAGCCAGGAGCGCTCCCCGGGCGGACGCCCCTCGTGGCGCCTGAACGTACCATCCGGCGCTCAGATCGCAGAGCCGGTCTACAACCTGCCCCAGGCGCTGCGCAGCAGCCCGGGCCTGGTGGAATATCTGATTTAGGAGGATCGATGGCAGTTGTCAACAACGTCACATCCACGGCGGGGGCGGCTTCCAGCGCTGCGGCGGCCGGCAGGACGTCCAACACGATGACGGGTGAGGACTTCATGCTGCTGCTCATGGCGCAGCTGCGCAACCAGAACCCGCTCGAGCCGATGGATGAGAAAGACATGATGGCGCAGATCACACAGCTCAACTCGCTGCAGGAGCTGCAGAAGATCACCGCCGCGCTGCAGACGCGCAGCAAGAGCAGCGAGCTCAGCGAGGCGTCTGAGCTGATCGGCAAGACCGTGACCTTCGCTGTCAGTGAAGATCAGGTCGAGAGCGGCGTGGTCAGCGGGGTATCGCTGGTGGACGGCGAGATCTCGCTGCTGGTGGGCGAATGGGTCGTCCCGCTCGAGGCGCTGATCACCGTGGAGTGAGGTGGCGCATGGCAGAAATGAACGACCCGCGCATCCAGAACCTTATCACGCAGCCGGCTGCCGGCAGTTCAGCCGTAAGCCGGGCAAAGCAGAAGCAGGCCTATCATCCCGCAGGCGGGGAGAAAACTTTTGCCGAAACCCTTTCGGAGGCCTCCCGCCAGACCGGGGAAGTGCGCTTCTCCAACCACGCCCAGAAGCGCCTGGAGACGCGCAGCATCAACCTGAGCGACGACGGGCTGTCCCGTCTGGCGCAGGCCGTGGACCAGGCCAGCCAGCGCGGCAGCAGGGAATCGCTCGTGCTCATGGACGACCTGGCCTTCATTGTCAACGTGCGCGACCGCCTGGTCGTCACCGCCGTGGACCTGGAGAAACGGGGCCAGGGCGTATTCACCCAGATCGACTCGGTCGTCATCGCCGAACCGGGCCGCACTCGCGAAGCATAGGATTTTTCATTCACCTTCAGGCCGGCCCTCTTGTAGGAAGCCTGAAGCCAGTACGCTAACCACAGGAGGCATATCATGTTACGCTCAATGTACACCGCCATCAATTCCCTGAACCTGTACCAGTCCTACATGGACGTGATCGCAGACAACCTGGCCAACTCCAACACCACGGCGTTCAAAGCCAGCCGGGTGACCTTTCAGGACCAGATGGCGCAGCTGATCAGCACCGGCGCCGCCCCCAGCCAGAACCTGGGCGGCATCAACCCCATCCAGATCGGCCTGGGCTCGCAGATCGGCTCGGTTTCGGCGGTCTTCACCCAGGGTATCATGCAGTCCACCGGCCGCAGCACCGACATGGCCATCGAAGGCGACGGGTTCTTTATCTACTCCAACGGGCAGCAGCGCTTCTACTCGCGCGACGGCGCCCTGACGATCGACGCCCAGGGCTATCTGGTCAACGCCGGCACCGGCTACCGCCTGCTGGGCTGGCCGGCGGTCGCCTCGGCGAACGGCATGGTGGTGGATTCCAACGCCCCGCTGCGGGGCATGCAGATCCCCCTGGGCTCCACCCTGGCGCGGGCAACCACCGCCGCAACGATGTCCGGCAACCTGAACGCCGACGCCGCCATCGGTGAGGTGTACACCACCGCCGTCAGCGTGTACGACAGCCTGGGCCGCGTGCACAATATCGAGGTCAACTTCACCAAGACCGCCGAGCGGGAGTGGTCGGTCAGCGGGCCGGCCGGCGATCCGTCGATCACCGTCACCGGGACATTGACCTTCACCGACAGCGGTATCCTGGAAGTGCCCGACCCGGACAACCCGCCGGTCATCACCATCCACGTCCCTGAGGACGGCACCGCGGCGGAAATCAACGTCACCGTGGACATTTCCACGATCACCCAGTATGCCACCGAAAGCACCGCCGCCATGGCCTCGCAGGACGGTCTGGCCGCCGGCGGGTTGATCGGCTTCAGCGTGATCGCCGACACGGGCGAAATCCTGGGTGTGTACTCCAACGGTATGAAGCAGCTCGTCGGCCAGGTGGCGCTGGCCACGTTCGTCAACCCCTCCGGCCTGATGCGCAGCGGGCAGAACACCTTCACCCAGTCGATCAACTCGGGTGAGCCCACCGTCGGGCTGGCCGGCACCGGCGGGCGCGGCAGCGTCGCCGCCGGTTACCTGGAAGGGTCCAATGTGGACCTGGCCCAGGAGTTCAGCAGCATGATCCTTGCCCAGCGCGGTTTCCAGGCCTCCTCTCGCATTATCACCACCTCCGATGAGATGCTGCAGGAGCTGGTCAACCTGAAGCGCTGATAGATGGACGCCGCAGGGAGCACAGGCCGGGCGGAGCTGATTTCTGAGACGAAACTGCCTGGACGGTCCTGGTGACCTCTGTGCTCCCTGCTTCTTTATCGGGCTGCGGCCCAGGCTGCAGCCGCCGGATGTGAGCCATGAATATATCGGGCCCCGGCTACCCTGGAAATATCCGCCCTGGCGACGACCCCTGGCTGACCTTTCGCCTGAACCAGCGCTTCGAGGCCGAAGTGCAGCAGGTGCAGGGGACGCAGGTGGTGCTGAACGTCGCCGGGGTGCGGATCGTGGCCCGGCTGACCGCGGCGGACCAGACCGGGGCCCTGATCGAGCAGCGCATGGCTCGCTTCCAGGTGACCCAGCTCGACGGTAAGAACCTGGTGCTGCGTCACCTGGGTGCGGGTACCGGCGCCGCCAGCGTGCGCGACGGCCTGGGGGAGCGCACCCTGCAGCGCATGCTCCACAACCTGCGTCTCCCTGCTGATGCCCAGAATGTATCCCTGCTTCAGGCGCTGATGGAACACGGCCTGCCGGTTTCGCGCTCCGGGATGCAGCAGGCGCGCCAGATTCTGGACCAGGCCGCAGCGCAGATGGCGCAGGGTGCCTGGGGGCCGGGAGAAGCCCGTGCCGCCGCAGGCCTGCTGGCGGCCGGGCAGCCGCTCAGCGCCGAGTCGCTCGCCCTGGCGCTGGCGCAGGCCGCCTCGCTGGCAGACGCGGTGACCCGCCTGCAGCGGCGCCTGAAGAGTCTGCGTGAAAATCCTTCTCCTGCCATAACAGCGCTGGTGCGCCAGGCTGAAGGCGCGCTGGAGCAGGTCTCACTTGACCCTTCTGCCCCGGAGGATGCCCAGGCGGTACGCCTGGCCGCCCTGGTGGAGCAGCTCGGCCGCAGCCCCGAGGCGCAGCTCCTGCAGTGGCTGCAGGCGGACGGCGGCCGGGTGGATGCGGGTGGCGGGGTGGGCCTGCTGGCTGCGCTTGCCCGCCTGCACCGGGCGCTCTCCGGCGAGGCGGGAGCGCACCCCGAACTGCGCGACTGCCTGGAAAACATCGAAGCCATCATCCTGCAGCTGCGCCAGCGCGGGTTGAAGAATGCGCCGCCGCTGCTGCCGGCGGTCGAACCGGCGCCGCCCTGGATCGAGGTGCCGCTTCCGCTGCACGGGGCGGACGGGGAGCCAGCGGGGGAGGCCTGGCTGCGCATAGCCAATGCAACGAGTGGGGAGCGGATCGACCCGCAGAACACGCGCCTGGTGCTGCAGGTAGTCTTCCCCGGCGGCGATCAGGTGCAGGCCGACCTGTCGCTTGCCGCAGGCCGGGCCGGCATGCGCTTGAGTGCCTCTACACCCGAGCTGCGCACCAGGGCAGAAGAGTTCTTCCCCGACCTGCAGGCCGCGCTGCAGGATCAGGGCATCCATCTCGACCAGGCCACCTTTGACCTGCTTCCAGCCGGTGCGCCGAACCGGGCGCCAGATGCCTGGCAGGTGGGTGTCAACCGGGAGGTGTAGCATGTTCGCCCGCCGGCTGCATCTGAAGAGGATCTTCAGCGGGGAGGGCCCCGCAAAAGGTGAACCGCAGGAGCTGCCGCGCGCCGTGGCCCTTGGCTACGACCCGCAGCACGATCTGGCGCCTGTGGTGCTGGCCTCCGGGCAGGGTCATATCGCCGAGCAGATCATCGCGCTGGGCAGGGAGAAGGGGGTCCCCATGCTGGAGGATGAGTTTCTGGTGGCTGCCCTGGCACAGGTGGATGTGGGCGAGGCCATCCCGCCCGAGCTGTATGCCGTGGTGGCGCGGGTGCTGGCGTATATTTATCGCTTGAGGGGGAAAGGCAGCGGAGAGAAGAGTTAGGGCTCCTGGCTGATCTGCCGGAAGGGGGACGCGGATGACACGGAGGGCGCGGATTATTTAACCATATGAAAGCCCCGGCCAAAGGCTGCAGTGTTATTCACGGGAGCATTCTCCGGCTGGCCAACATTCAATGCTTGCTCGCTCTTACCCGATCCACCGGTAAGGGCACAGCGATGTGAGCCTCATGACCGACCCTTTCACGGAACTCTCCAGGGCCCGAAAACCCTGTCCCAAATGCAGCCGTGCCCGCTGGCTACAGCCCATTCGATCCCCGGCGCGGGCACGGCTGATTTCTGATATTGCAATCTTCGGGAACGGTGAATCTTTTTGACCGGGCCACTTTCCCTCTCCACTGCCGTGCGTTTACGGCTGCAGATGAGGCGTGGGCGCGGAGCGCCCGGGTTGACACTCCCACGCGGAGCGGAATGGTACCCGGCTCAGGAGCGTGATAATAAAAGGACCAGGTAAGCACACCTGCCAGCCGGCAGGCTGTCTAACAGGGGAAGAAACCTTAAATCCGCGTCCACCCGGGCAATCAGCGCAGTCCGCGTCCATGAATCCACCCTCACCCAAACCCTCGCCCTGGAAGGGCGAGGGCTTTTTTCACGTTCATGTGTGGAATTGAGATCCTGAAATAAACAGAACTTCTTCTAGCTTCAGTAAATAACGCCTTCTCCCCCAGCGGGGGAGAAGGTTGGGATGAGGGGGATTTACAGGCGTGCGGAGCGCTCTGGGCCAGGAAAGCCTTAATACCCAACAGGTGGAGCTTTTTTACCCCCATCCTTTCCCTCTTACGAGGGTAGTGTGTAATCTCATAATGTTTGCCCGGCATCCAGAGCGGCAGCCGAAGATCGACTTCCCGGCATCCAGGCGCCCTTCGGCCAGGCGGTCGTCCTTTGACCGCCGCTCCGGATGCCTGGGTGCGGCATTTATTACCAGCAGGCGCGCGGAGCGGCATGCTGAGCATGCTTAAAGCCGTCAGGCCCCGCAGTCGAAGCGGCCTGCGGTGTGAGACTCTGGCCCTCCCCCGTTTCGCATGCCCGCCTTCGGCGGGCCGCTCCCAGGGGAGGATAAAAATCCTCGCTCTCAGCGTCCCCCCGCGTCTCTACTCCCGAAGCTGAACCGGCATGAACACCCTGTGCACCGGGCCGAACTGGTAATACACCGGCACGGTGGCCTCGAACAGCAGCAGCGTCTGGTCGGCGTTCGTCATCTGGATGCGGATATGGTCCACGATCACCGGGCTGCTGTTGATGGTAAAGTTGCTGCTCCCTGTTCCCGAACCTACTGGATACAGCGCCGAGCCGCTGGCCGAATAATTCGGGCTGAGCTCACCATAAGACAGCGGCCGGATGAAGATGCGCGCCTGGCTGGTGCCGCTCAGGGAGTATGAAAAGTCCTGGTGCACCTGTGATCCATGGTCCAGGATATTGGGCGTGAGGGGGTTAAACTGCGTAAACGTGACCACGTACTGCGGGTCGGTGAACAGGAAGTACACCGGGATGAAGGTCTCGTTGAGCAGAACCGACTGGTCGGCGTTCGTCATCTGGATGCGGATCTGGTCCACCAGCACCGGGCCGGAATTGATCGTGAAGGTGCCGCTCGCTGTCCCCGTACCGGCCGGATAGAGCGGCGAGCCGCTTGCGCTGTACCCGGGGGAGAGAGCGCCGTCTGTAAACGGGCGGGCGAAGATGCGCACCCCGCCGGGTTCGGTGGTGCTGTAGTCCACGTTCACGGTCAGGTTTGTCCCGTAGCCGATGATATTCGGGTGGCCGGGATCCAGCTCAATACTGGTGATGGTGTGGTCGACTCCACGAACTCGAAATGCACGGGGATGTATGCTTCGAAGAGCAGCTCCGACTGGTCTGCGTTGAACATGCGCAGCTCGATGCGGTCGACTACCGCGGGGGAATGAACGGTGAAGAATCCTGATGCCGTGCCTGTGCCGGTGGGGTAGACGCCTGAACCATGGGCTGAATAATCCGGCGTGTGGATACTGCCGGTGTACGGCCGGGCGAAGATGCGCACGCCGCCCGGTTCTGTGGTCTGGTAGTCGAACGTCAGGTTGACGTTTTCTCCGACCGCGAGTACGTTGGGGGTCAGCGGTGTGAGGACGATATTCGTGATCAGGTGGTCTGAGGCGGTCGGGGCGGCCAGTGCTTTCTGCGCAGAAATTCCGGCAGGCAGCAATAACGCCAGGATCAGGCTCAAGAGCATGAGTCCGGGCGTCAGGGAAAGAATTCGAGCACGCATATGTCCTCCTTTTACCGGCTCGTATTTGGTTGTGAGGAATCGCTGTTTTTATTCATGCTAAAAAGGTCTATTATGTCAATAATCTATATCTACTATAGACCTCATGATTTTGAAACGAAATTATTGTTTACCGCCCGCTTAGAAAACGGACAAATCAGACTGTAACAAGATCATATTCTCTTCGTTGTAATATTATGAAATGCGTCCTGCCGGAAGCTCTCGCAGGTCGACCCGAAGCCGTTATGTGACTCAATTTTCAATTGGAGCAGGGACCTCCAGCCCGCACCATGCCCGGGACCACTCCTTCTGCTGTTTCGATACTGCCCCACAGACCAGCGCACTGGATGAATGTGCGCTGCTGTGGGGCTTTATGGTTTGATCGGTCCAAACAAATGAGACCGTCAGAAAGGCCCAGCCGTAGAGCATCATGCTGCGCATAGACAAAAATTATGCTTAACGTCTGGCTGCTGTCAGCTGGCCCTGGAATCCCGGGGATCATTATCTGCCAGATCGGGGGGGAATCGAACCTCACGAAATCAACCACACAGCCTGATCCGCATCCACTACAACTGAAGACCGGTATAAGGGAGGCATCATGTACCTGTCTGACATCATTATCCTCAATTACCGGAGCTGCCGCAACCTGCACCTCCGCTTTCAACCCGACCAGCCCAACGTGCTCATCGGCATCAACGACAGCGGTAAGTCGACGATCCTGCGGGCGGTGGGCCTGCTGCTCGAAACCAAACCGAAGTTCAATTTCCTCACCGAAGACAAACAGAAGAACGATGTCTCCAACACCTGCGCTCTGGCAGACGAACAGCACAGGCTGTTCGATCAACTGGGCCTGCCCCGGCTGGACTGCCCGGAAGGCGAGTGTGTGATCACCGGTGGGTTCGTCCTGGAGCCGCGCGACTTCAAGCGCCTGGAGGAGCAGGAGTTCTCCAACCACCTGCTGTGGACGGTCGAACAGATGCAGGCACGGCAGAAGGACGGTCAGCCTGTGAAGCTCTGGCTGGCGCGCCGCTTCGACCGGGCCTCCCAGAAGGCGGTTCATCTGCTGCTGACGCCCGAGGCAGTGGATGATGGACAGCCGGGTAAGCTCTATTATCTGCCGCAGACGAGATTAGTTAAACTGCGCGATGTATATGGAATCTCGAACAAGGAAATCCGGAATGAGAACCAATCAGGTCCTTTCTCTAACCTGGATGTGCTGCGTGCCATTTACAAGAGAAGGCAGTTATACGACCAGTGGATCGAGTATCAGGGCGATTCTGGCTTCTGGCCGATGTATCAGTATTTGGATTGGAACCTTTCTCTTGATCAATTTAAGGAAGTTGCGACAGATATTCTCAACAGCACGCTGGCAGCGTCTCACGACCAGGCGCTTGGAATGGTCCGCGAGCAGGCAAAGGAATACGAGCGCCTGGTGAACGAACAATTGAAAACACTGGTTCCTCATTTGAGAGAGGTGGCTGATACCGTTGAGAATGTGAAAGCCGTAATTTCTATGCCGGTCAAATTCCAGGTGACCGATATCCTTCTGAACAAGTTCAACAGCGATGGCGATATCCACCTGGAAGCGCAGGGGGAGGGTATTAAGCGCCAGCTCTGGTTTGCCCTGCTGCAGTGGAAGCTGCGCCAACAACCGAAAGGCACCGCAGCCGGCAAGGATATGATCTGGTGTTTTGATGAGCCTGAAACACACCTGTATCCTGGAGCCCAGCGGCGGTTTTTTGACCTGATTAAGGCAATATCACGTTCCAATGTGCAGACCATTCTGAGCACGCATTCGACGATCTTTATTGACCGTGTCCAGCTCAGCTCTTTGTACCGGGTCGAACTGCAAGAAGGGTATTCATGTGTCTCGAACTCTAATAATGTTGATGATGTCTTTCACTCCCTCAATCTGCGCAACAGCGATTTCCTGTTTTACGATACCTTCCTGGTGGTCGAGGGAGATACGGAGAAGGTGCTCATCCCGCATCTGTATCAACTGGTCACCGGAAGGACGCTGGCCGAGGATGCTGTGCAGTTGATTTCCCTGGGGGGCAAGAATAAGTGGCATGCTAACCGAAAGGTGCTGGAGGATGTTTTCAACGGTTTTCGAAAAGATGTCGTGACTTCTGTCACCTATATCTTCGATCGCGATGCTGTTTTTGATCTAACCGAGAAAGATTTTGAGGCAAGAAATATAATTTTGGTTGGTAAACAGGATATCGAAGACAGTCTGCCGGCACAGGTCTGGCTGGAATATGTACAGTATTATTACGATGGAAAACTCGATCTTCAGGTTTCAGAGATTGAAAACCTTCAAGATTCCATACCGGCAGCAGACCCTAAGAAGCACAATATGAATGGTAATCATAAATTTTATAAAAGGCTAAAGGGGATGGTTCGAAAGAAGGCCGAGCGGCAGGGGCTGGAATGCGATCTGCTGCCCGAAAAAGGGACTGAAGAGGGAGAGGTGTTATGCAGGGTGATAACAGATAAATTCCAGGTGCCTCAGGAAATCCACCAGGCCTTCTACGCCCTGGTTTCCAGGGAGAGGATATCCGCTGCGGCAGGGCAGGAGATGAGGTTTTAGCACCGGAATCGTTATTTACCCTCACCCTTTCCCTCCCCCGTTTCACAGGCCCGCCTCCGGCGGGCTGCTTACAGGGGAGGGAATCATCCGCGTCCATCTGTGTTTTCCGCCTCCATCAGCGTCCCCAAAAAAATCAGCGGATGGGCGTTACGAGCCCATCCGCCGGCGGATTAAAAAAACTGCACTGGCGGTGCCTCAGTCCTGTTCTTCTTCTCCGGAACCGGGTGTCTCTTCGTCCTCCTCGGAGGCCAGGGCTTCGCTCAGATACTGGCGCAGCTGCTCGATGCCCTGAGATTCGGGTTTCTCCACCAGATCCTGAGCGATCTCGTTCTGCTCGCGGATCGCCTGCCAGAGCTCCTGTCGCAGCACACGCACATGCCGGGGTGCGCTGATGCCGATCTTGACCTTCTCTCCTTCGATGGCCAGGATGGTGATGACGATCTCGTCATCGATGACAATGCTCTCTTCAGGCTTGCGAGACAGAATCAGCATGCGGTTCAGCCAAGGTACTGGAATAGATTGGCAGTGGCCATCGTGCGGGAGCTGACCTCCAGAATCGCCTGGTAGACGATCTCCTGCTGGCGCATCTGCGTGATCACTTCGGCCAGGTTGATGTTCTCGTTATTCGCCAGCGACTTCTGCAGGGCGAGCTGTGTGTCCTCGATGTAACCGATCGTGTTATTGACGTGGCTCAGGCGGGCGCCGTTGATACCGCGCAGCTCGCTCAACTGGGTGAGAGACTCTTCCAGCGCATCGGCGGCGGCCGCAATGGCGGCTGTGTCGTCGCTGCGCAGCGCATCAGCAGCCTGCTGAAGGTTATTGAAAAAATTCAGGAAGATATCCTTAGTATACACCTTATTTCCCGCAGCGTCATAGAGTCCATCCACATTGACGTCGATGAGCTGGTTTGGGGCGATGCTGCGCTGGATGGTGCGGTCGTCTCCCTGATACAGGACGGTCAACCCTGTGGGGTCATCGGGATCGATGACGAAGGGCTGTGTCTTGATCTTGAAACCGGCGAAGATGTAGCTGTCCTGGTGGCGTGAGTTGGCCGTGGTGATGGCGTCCTGGCGGGCGGACTCCAGCTCGGCGGCCACGGTGCTGCGCTCGTCTTCGCCCAGTGTGTCGGTGGCTGCGCCGCGCACCTTCACCAGGTAGCGCGAGGCGATCGATTCGAGCTTCTCCAGGGCCACCTCCGAGGCGGTCATCCACTCGTCGGTCAGCCTTGCAGTCTCCAGGTAGGAGGCGCTGGAATTCAGGGTGGAGCGCAGGCTGAGCGACGCCGCGGCTGCGGAGGGGTTGTCGGAAAAATTGACGAACTTCCGCTCGGCGGCGCCCAGGCTCTGCAGCTTCGCCAGGCGTTCCATGGTCTGGTTTGTATACTGGACCATCCGGTCAACCATCATTCGCTGAGTGACTCGCACGGCTGCCTCCTTAACTCAAACCTATAATCCCACCCGCCCCATGCGGTTAATAATCTGGTCGGCCATTTCGTCGAGGGCTGTCAGCAGGCGGGCGGCGGCCTGGTAGGTGCGCTGGTACTTCACCAGGTTGGCCGCTTCTTCGTCCAGGTTCACCCCGACGATCGATTCACGCTGCAGGCTGAGTGAGTCGAGCACCAGCTGGTGGTCTTTGGCGCTGGCTTTCGAAGCCTCGATGTGCATGGCCAGCGCCAGAGCCTGCGCGGTGATCATGCCGTTCACGCTGTACGTCCCGTGAGCAGTGGCGTACGTACTGTCCTTAAGCTGGGCGATCTTGAGCGCGATGCTGCCGTCTCCCGGGGAGTCGACTTCACTGCCCGCCGCGATGCGGTCGGGGTCGTCCATGACGCTGTTCACGCGGATGGACAGGGCATCGGTGCCGAGGAAAAACAGCTCTCCCGGGTTGTTGTAGCTGTCGACGCCCGAGGTATGCAGCGCGTTAACCGAGGTAATCAGATAGCTCGCCGCTTCGTTCAGGCGCTGGAGCTGGTCGACCAGAATGGTATCGCGCACATAGAGCTGCCCGGCGATCTCGCCTGCCTGCGAAAGCTGCAGCTTACTGCCGTCGTCCCAGTAGATGCTGGCCAGGTTGTCGTTGGCCGGATCGGCGCGCACCTCGAGCTGGTTATATTTGGTGCCGAACACCAGGACGTGATTGCCGATGGAGACCATCACATCACCGGTCTCCTGTTCCACAGCCGACGCGCCGGCCAATCGCGCGAGCGTCTCGATCAGCCGGTCGCGCTCGTCGAGCAGGTCGTTGGGCTGGTCGCCGGAGGCGCGCACATGGGCGATCTGGCGGTTGAGCGTGGCGATCTGCTGTGCGGCCTGATTGATCTGCTCGACCTGGCCCGACAGGGCCGTGTCGAAGGAGTGCCGCATGGCTGTGAGCTGGCTGGCGCGGTGGCTGAACCCCATAGCCAGGGCCTTTGCGTTGGCCACCAGCTCCATGCGGATTGAGCGGTTAGACGGGTCGTTCGACAGTGCCGTCCAGTGCGCCCAGAACTGGTCCAGATATGCGCCCAGGCCGGCTTCGCTGGTCTCGGAAAGGATGCCTTCCGCCTGGAGCAGCGGCTCCTGCTGGCTGGCCCAGTAGCGGTTGGCGGCCAGCTCTTTGCGGTAGGGGGTCTCGTACAGGGTGAGCTCGTAGCGGCGCACGAGCTGGACGTGCACACCGGAGCCGATCTGCCCGCCGACCGGGCTGCGCCCGTACAGCCCCGGCATGGGGTAAGCGCGGTTGGAGCTCATCACCGCTTCCTGGCGGTGATAGCCGGGGGTATTGGCGTTCGCCACGTTGTGCTCCACCACCTGGATGGCGCGCTGGTTGGCCAGCAGGGTCTGCAGAGCGATGGAAATGCCGTTGAAGATCGTGGGCATCGCGTTTCCTACTTTCGCTGGTCAATTTCAAGGGAGGGCGCGTAGCCGCCGGCGTCGCGTGCCCCGGTGGGACCGTACTGGTCTGCAGGCTGGTACAGGCTGAGCAGGAATTCCTGCACGCGTGCGCTGCGCTCCAGGGCTGCGGCCGCCAGCACGCCGCTGCCGTGGCTGAGCTCGCGCGCCTGGCTCATCACAGCCAGGATGCCCTCGCGCAGGCGCTGGATGCGCTCAGCCGCTTCGGGCTCGCGTTCGCCGATCCACACGGCCAGGGAGGCCTCGTCTTTCAGCCCCAGCGAGAGTTCGGCCTGCTGCACGGCAGCCCGCCGGCTTTCTTCCAGGCGGTTGATCTCGTCCAGCAGCCCTTCTTTCTTTTCCACCAGCCGTTCCAGCTCGTCCACCTGGTTGGCCATCAGCGCCTGGCGCTCCTGGCGCGTGATCTCATACAGCGCCTGGCAGGCCTGAAATTCTTCTACCAGCAGATTTTCGAGTTTCTTCACCAGATCGTTCATCGTTATGATTCCACCTCTTTACCCGGGCGCACGTGCGCCAGCAGGCGCCTGGCCAGTTCATCGTAGGGAATCTCATAGGTGCCGGCCTCGACCTGCTCTTTCAACTGGCGCACCTGTTCTGCGCGCGCCGCCGGCGTGCTGTCCGCCTCGTTCAGGGCTTTCGCCAGCAGGCGGGCGCTCTCGGAAAGTTCCGCCTGGTCTTTGCGCTCCAGGCCCGACGCGCTCGACTTTTCGGCAGACGGGCGGCTGCGGCCGGTGGAGCGTGCTTCCTCCAGGTCCATCTGGTAGATCTGCTTGATTCCCTGATTATTGACTTTCATTCTGGCACCTCGGATCGTTCGTTCTGGCTGGTGTCTGTTTCGGACTATACCGCTAATCTGTTATCGGCAGACCGAGAGAAAACTTTACCCCCGGCGCAAATGAATTGCCTGAGAAAGCATCTCATCGGTCTGCTGGAAGATGCGCAGGGACATCTCAAATGAGCGCTGCAGGGAAGACAGGTTGACCATCTCTTCGGCCAGATTGACGTTGGACTGCTCGATTGCCTTGCCCAGGATGACGCCGCGCTCTTCCTCACCGGGGGCGCCGGTCTGCGCTTCGCCGGAGATCTCGGTCTCGAGCCACAGGTTCTGCCCGTAGCGCAGCAGGCCGCTGGGGTTGGCGAAATGCGCCAGCTCGATGCGCCCGGCTTCGCTCCAGGCGCCGGCCCGCAGGACCATCACCGCCCCGTCGGGGTTGACGTGCACGTCTTCAGCGCCTTCGGGGATCTCGCCCTCCCAATCCAGGGGGAAGCCGTCGGCATTGACGATCCTGCGCTGGGCGTCCAGGTAGAACTGGCCGTCGCGCGTGTAGGCCGTGCGCCCGTCGGGCAGAGTCAGGGCGAAGAAGCCCTTGCCGCGGATCGCCAGGTCCAGGCTGTTCTCGGTACGCTTCAACTGCCCCTGGGTCATCATGAACTGGGTGGAGCTGATCTGGCTGCCGCCGAGCTGGCTCTGGTTGAGCAGCTCCTGGAAATTGGTGCGCCCGCGCTTGAACCCGGGGGTCTGGATGTTCGAAAGGTTATCGCTGATCGTGTCCAGGCTGGTCAGGCGGGTGAGCATGCCGCTGCGGGCGATATTCATGATCTGTGTGAACGAGACGGGCATGGCGGTCTCCTGTGCTGCTGATCAGGCGGGCTTACCAGCTGCCCAGGCGGCTGATAGCGCGGGCGTTGAGCTCGTCCTGGGTCTGCACCATTTGCTGGGCGGCTTCGTAGCTGCGGGCGACCTGCACCATCTGGGTCATCATCTGGGCGGCGTTCACGTTGGCCGATTCCAGATAACCCTGCAGCACCACGCCCTGCCCCTCACCGTCGGGCTGGCCCTGGGCGGCGAAGGTGTTGGAAATCGAGCGGGTGAGGGCGGCGGCCGGGTCGGCAAAAACAGCGATGCCCAGGCGGGCGACCTCTTCGCCGTCCTGCAGCAGTACACCCTCGCCGGTGACGGTCGGGGCGCTGCCGCCTTCCAGACGGATGCGCTGGCCGTTATCGTCCAGCACGAAGACGCCGTCCACGGTCACCAGGTTGCCTTCCAGGTCCAGGTTGAAGCGCCCGTCGCGGGTGTAGCGTTCGCCTTCGGGGGTTTCCACGCGGAAAAAGCCCGGGCCCTGGATGGCCAGATCCAGGCTTTCGCCGCTGTAGCGCAGGCTGCCGCCGCTGAAGTCGATGGACTCCGGCCGGTTCTGCACGCCGAGCCCCACGCTGCCGACCAGGTCTGTGCCGCCGCTGGCGGATGCCTCGGGATGGGGCTGGTGGACCGGGGCGTGCAGGTAGTCTGTCAGGGAAGATAAGACCTGTTTGAACCCGGGGGTGTCCATGTTGGCGACGTTGTGCGCGATCTGGTTCTGGCGGGTGAGGTTCGCCAGCATGGCCGATGCGGCTGCGTATAGTCCTTTCATCGCGGTTGTACTCCTGTGCTCGATTTCTGGCTCTGGTTGAGGGCCAGAATCAGGTGGACCTCCTGGCGCGTCATGCCCATGTGGCGGGCGATGTCGAGCTCCGACATGCCGGCGGAGGCCATGGCCATGACCACGGGATGGCGGCCGGTGGGGCTGGCTTCGGCCGGGGCGCTGGACTGCACCACGGAGAGCAGCTTCTGGAAATCGCTCTGCCCCATCACGCCCAGGGTGGGGGAGGCCGGCTGGGAGGCGGGTGCAGACGCCCCGGCCGCCTGCCGGGAAGTGATCAGCTCGCCGATCTGGTCGCTCAGCGGGCCCAGGCGCTGCGCCTGTTCCAGGCTGCCGCGGGCCAGGGCCGTTTCACGCGCCAGTTGGATCAGGTGATAGGTGTCGGTTAACAGGTCCGTTTGAATGCCGTTCATAACGCTTCCGGTTACTGGTCAAAAAGGTGCCGGCGGCCGGGCTGCCGGCTGCATCCGGCCGGAGGGCGGCTTTCAGGTTCATGATGGCGCGGGCGTGGATCTGGCAGACGCGCGATTCAGAGATGTTAAGCACCTCTCCGACCTCTCGCAGGGTGAGTTCGTTGTAATAGTACAGCGAGAGCACGAGCTGCTCGCGCTCGGGCAGGCTTTTGATCGCCGCCGTAAGATGGTTCATTAACTCTGCTTCCTCTATCTGCTCGGCGGGATCGGGCTGGTTCTCGTCCTCGAGCAGGTCGTGCAGCGAAGCGTCGCCCTCGCTCTCGCCGGCCAGGCCGTCCATCGAGACGATCACCAGGCTGGCGTCCACCAGGGCCTGCTGCAGCGCCGGCAGGTCCATTTCGAGGTGACGGGCGAGCTCTTCGTCGCTGGGGGCACGCCCGAGCTGGCCCCACAGGTCCGCCAGCCCCTGCTGGATCTGGCGGGTGCGCTTGCGGGCGCCGCGCGAGAGCCAGTCCTGAGCGCGCAGGTGATCGAGCACCCGCCCGCGGATGCGCAGAGTGGCGTAGGTGCTGAACTGGGTCCCGAAGGAAGGATTAAAACCGTCCACGGCTTCCATCAGGCCGATCATGCCCTCGCTGCAGGCGTCGTCATAATCGGGGCCGCTGGTGCGCGAGATGCCCAGGCGCCCGAGTACGAAATGGATCAATGGAGCATAGCGCAGAATCAGCGCCTCGCGCAGCTCGGGGCTGCGCTGGCGGCTGTATGCGCGAAGCATTTCCTGATCGTCCATTCCGTACGCGTCCATACCAGGTCAGACCATTCAAGCCGCTGGCTGCGGCGCTTATGCCTGGCGCTCGATCGTGCTGAGCGGCTGGGCGTTCTGTTCTTTCAATTCGGCGGCCAGGTTCTCCAGCACAGCGGTGGAGAGGCGCCAGTTGAACACCCACAGCAGCAGGCCGATGACAATGACACTCAGCGCCGCGCGCAGCAGCGCGACCTCGATGCTGGCGCCGTTGAAGATGGACAGTCCGGTCACCAGCAGCGCTGTGACGATGACGATGATTTTGGATACGGCCAGCGCCGCCTCGACCAGCAGCGGGCTGCTTGCCCAGGCAGCCAGTCCGGAGGCTTCCGGCCGGGTGCTGGTGAATGTCGAGTTCATCGTTCACCTCCAATAACAGGCCATTTTTCCTGCATAATCGCCTGCACCAGGGTTTCACGGCGAGCGGGGTGCAGGTCTTCGGGTACACGCGCGCCGGTTGAGAAATAGTACAGAGGCAGTCTGGAGCGGCTGGCCAGGTTGAACACACTGCCAAAGCTGCCCGTATCGTCCAGGTGCGAGACCGCCAGGCCGTCGATCCCGAACGGCTTGAGCACCTGGTAGGCCCGCTGCAGGTCCACGCCTTTGGTGGCGGCGGAGAAAACCCACAGCAGCGTGCGCTCAGACAGGGCGGTGAGATAATCGGCGAACTGCACGATGCTCTTTTCCTGGTAGGGGTTGAAGCTCTGCAGGTCGACCAGCACCAGCCCGTCATCCAGCCCTGCTACGGTGTCGGCAAGCTCCTGCGGCGTGTAGGGCGTATGCAGCGGGATCTGCAGGGCGGAGGCGTACTGGCGCGCCTGGGCGATGGCGCCGGCGGTGACGGTGTCGGCACACACCCATGCCACCGGCGGAGCGCCGTTCTGCGCGGCTGTGGCGGCGATCTTGGCGCACAGGCTGGTCTTGCCCACGCCGCTGGTGCCCGCCAGGCAGAGCACTTCACGCCCGGATGCCGGCTGCCCGTTATTTACCTGCAGCAGGGCCTGGAGCTGCATGGAGAGATAGCGCCGCAGGTAATCGTCGTCCTTCAGCAGCCGGGGCGGCAGCACTTCCAGGCAGCCGGTGATGAGCTTTTTAACGAGCTGCGGTTCGAGCGACTGGCGCAGGAACTGCTCCTGGAGCTTGAGCAGCCCGGGCGGGGTGACCGGGAAGCGCTTTTTCAGCTCTTCCTGCCCGGCAGCCCCTTCAGACCCCGCAGGCTGCGCTTCGGCCGGGGGCTGTGGTTCGGGGCTCTCCGGTCCGGCGGCCTGCGTCCGCAGCGGGCCGGTATCTGCAGGAGGCGTCCCCGGGGCCGGGGATTCAGGCGGAACAGTGTCTCCAGATCCGCCGGGCATGGCCATGACCTCCACCTGCGGCTCTTTCAGGGCCCCCAGCAGGCCGGTGGGCGTGATCTGGCGCACCGAGACCACGATCGCGGCGGGGCCGAGCGCGCGCTGCACTTCCTGCAGCGCAGCGGTGACGCTGCGCGCCCGGAAAGTCTGCATGCGGGGGGAGGTTGGGGCTGTCATATCAGTCAATATCCACCATGCCGTGCGCCTGGACCTTCGTGCCCGGGCTCACCTCGGAGAATGCCAGCACCACCAGGTTGGGCAGGCTGCGCTCCACCATGCGGTGGAAAGCCAGGCGCAGTTCACGCGGGCAGAGCAGCACCGGGAAGTGACCCTGCTGCGCCAGGCGCTCCATCTGCTCGCCGGTGCGCGTGAGGATCTTCTGCGCCGTCCCCGCATCGATCGAAAAGCCCAGCCCGCCGTCGGTGGTGCGCAGCGTCTCGCGCAGCATGGATTCGAGCTGCGGCGAGAGCGTGAACACGTGCAGCAGGCCGTCGTTATCGCGGTATTTATTCGAAATGGAGCGCGCCATCGCCTGGCGCACGGCCTCCGCCAGCACGTTGGGGTCGCGCGTCATGGGGGCGTTGTTGGCCAGCACCTCCAGGATGGTGCCCAGATCGCGGATGGGGATGCGCTCCCGCAGCAGGTTGCGCAGCACGGCCTGCAGCTCGCTCAGGTTGAGCAGATCGGGGATCACTCCGTCGACCGCAGCGGGCATCTTCTGGCGGATCTGGTTGACCATCTCCTGCACCATCTGGCGGCTGAGCAGGTCCTGGCTGTTGCTGCGCACCACTTCGGTCAGGTGGGTGCTGAGCACCGAGAGCGGGCTGACGACCGTGCAGCCCATCAGCTCGGCGCGGCCGGTCTCCGATTCGGGGATCCACAGCGCCGGCAGGCCAAAGGCCGGCTCGGTGGTGGGGATCCCCTGCAGGTTATCCACCGGCTCGGAGCCGGGGATGGCCAGGAAGCGGTCGAGCAGCAGCTTGCCCTGGGCCACTTCTTCGCCGCGCACTTTGATGCGGTAGGCGCTGGGGTCCAGGCGCAGGTTGTCGCGCACACGCACGATGGGCAGCACCAGCCCCAGTTCGAGCATGATCTGGCGGCGGATGGCGGTGATGCGCCGCAGCAGGTTGTCGGCCTGGCTCTCGTCGATGAGCGGGATAATGGCGTAGCCGACCTCGAGCTCGATCGGGTCGACCAGCAGCATTTCCATCATGTCCTGGGGCGTCTCGCCCTCGGCTGCCGGCGGCGGCTCCACTTCCGGCGCCTGGGGCTGGTTCTGCCGCTGCCAGGTGAAATATGCGGCCGCGCCCAGAGCGGCGCCGATGAGCAGGAAGGGGACCTTCGGGATGCCGGGGATCAGGGCGATGATGACCATGATGCCCGCGCCGATGGACAGGGCCGGCAGGTTGGCGACCTGACCGGCCAGGTCGCCGCCCAGCGAATCATCGGACGTGGAGCGGGTGACGATCAGGCCGGCGGCCGCCGAGACCAGCAGGGCAGGGATCTGGGTCGCCAGGCCGGCGCCCACGGTGAGCAGGGTGTAAGACTGCAGGGCTTCGACGGCGGGCAGGCCGCGCTGCACCACGCCGATAATCACCCCGCCAAAGATGTTGACCAGGATGACGATCACCGCGGCGATGGCGTCGCCGCGCACAAACTTGCTCGAGCCGTCCATGGCGCCGTAGAAGTCGGCCTCGGCCTCCACTTCTCTGCGGCGGGCGCGCGCAGTGGCTTCGTCGATCATGCCGGCGTTCAGGTCGGCGTCGATGGCGAGCTGCTTGCCGGGCATGGCGTCGAGGGTGAAGCGCGCCGAAACCTCGGCCACGCGCCCGGCGCCGTTGGTGATCACCACAAACTGGATGATCATCAGCATCAGGAAGACCACCACGCCGACCACATAGTTGCCGCCCACGATCAGGTTCCCGAACGTGGCGATCACTTTGCCGGCGTCGCCCTCGATGAGGATCAGACGGCTGGCGGAAATGTTCAAACCCAGGCGGAAGAGGGTCACCAGAAGCAGCACCGTGGGGAAGACGGAGAAATCCATGGGCCGCTTGACGTACAGGGTGAGCAGCAGAATGCCGATGGACACCGCCAGGTTGATGGCCATCAGGAAGTCGAGCGCCAGCGGCGGCAGCGGCACGATCATCAGGCCGATGATGATCATGATGCCAACGGCCATGGCCGCGTCTTTTGAGCTGACCATGCTCTGAAGGTTGAATTTTGCTGCTCCGGATGTGCTCGCTGCCATGAAGTGCGTTCTGCTTCCTTTTCTATCGGTCCTGAGGTTCTGTGTTGAACCGTGCTGTCTCTGTTCCACTGCCCGGGTGAACCGGGTGTATGCGATGGCCCTGCTTCGCTGCGGTGTTACATGACGCCGCTCTTCAGGCGGTCGCTCCGCAGCCGGTAGACGTACGCCAGCACCTCCGCCAGGGCGGCGTACAGTTCGGGCGGGATTTCCTCATCGATGTCCACCTTGCGGTACAGGGCGCGCGCCACGGGGATGTTCTGCACGATGGGCACGTCGTGGCTGCGGGCGATCTCGATGATTTTGTACGCCACCCGGTCGGCGCCTTTCGCCACCACGCGCGGGGCGTTCATAGTACTGGCGTCGTACTGGATGGCCACAGCAAGGTGGGTCGGGTTGGTAATGATCACATCGGCCTGCGGCACTTTTTCCATCATGCGCATGCGGGCCATGCGGCGCTGCTGGCTGCGGATGCGGCTGCGGATGAAGGGGTCGCCCTCGGAGCGTTTGATGTCTTCTTTCAGCTCCTCTTTGGACATGCGCAGTGATTTAATGTACTGCCAGCGCTGGTAGGCGTAATCGGCCAGCGCCAGCACCAGGTAGCAGGCGGCCACACGCAGGCTCAGGTCGACGGCCATGCCGGCCCAGGCGGCCAGGCCGTCCTTTACCCCGGTCTGCCCCAGGTAGACCAGGCGGGGGAGCGAGCTTCTTAACGAGCTGTACGCCACCCAGCCGATCACCAGCAGCTTGAGCAGCGATTTGCCCAGTTCAAACAACCCCTGGGTCGAGAACATACGCTTGAACCCGGCCAGCGGGTTCAGACGGTTCAGGTCCGGGGACAGGCGTTTGGTGGTAAAGAGAAATCCGGTCTGAGCCAGGTTGACCGCCAGGCCCGCTACCAGAAGAGATGCAAGAATCAGACCCAGCGGGGCGGCCAGGCGCATCACCGTGCTGGTGAACAGGCTCTGCAGCCCGAGCAGGCTGGGCTCGAGCGAGCGGCTTTCGGCCAGCGAGACGGTCATCAACTCCTGCAGGGCAGAGACCAGCCGCCCGCCGGAGATCTGCAGCATCCAGATGCCGGCCAGCAGCCCCACCGCGGCGGTCAGCTCCTGGCTGCGGGCCACCTGCCCTTCACGCCGGGCGTCGGCAATTCGTCGTGGGGTTGGGGCTTCGGTCTTTTCGGAAGACATCTCCTACAACCCCAGAATGAGCAGCATGCGTTCGCCCAGGCGCTCAAACAGCCCGCTGACGGCGGGCAGCAGCACGCCCAGGGTGACCAGCAGGAAGAAGATCCCCAGGCCCGCTTTGAGCGGGGCGCCCAGGAAGAAGACCTGCACCTGCGGCGCCACCCGGGACAGCAGCCCCAGCACCAGGTCGGTGAGCAGCAGCGCTCCCATCACCGGCAGCGCCATCTGCACTCCGGCTGGGATGAGCTGGGCCGTCATGCGGGCGAACACCTCCAGCGAGAAGTCGGGCAGCGGGCTGTTTAGAGGAAAGAGCTCGAAGGTGCGCTGCAGGCCGAGCAGGAAGGTGTGGTGCCCGTTGATCACCAGGAAGATCAGCGTGGTAAAGAGCAGGAAGAACTGGTCGAGCGGCGAGCCGGAGAAGTCCATGGCCGGGTTGAGCACCCGTGCCGAGGCGAACCCCGAGCCGGTGCTCATCAGCTCGCCGGCCACCTGCAGGCAGGCGAACGTCAGGGCGGCGGCGAAGCCGGCCAGCGTGCCCAACAGCAGTTCGCGGGCGATGGCGAAGCCGAAGGCCAGCGTATCCAGCGAGGCGGCCTCGGGCGGCAGCGGCTCCCACGGGATGATGACCATCGTCAGCAGCACCCCCAGCCCGATCTTTACCGGGTTGGGCACTCCCTGGCCGGCCAGCACGGGCACATGGATGATGATGGCCAGCACGCGGGTCAGGGCCAGGAAGAAGAGCTGCGCTTGAGCGATGGATACGACCATGAGATGAATCCTTAAGGGCCCGGGTGATGTTAAGGATACCGGAAGAGCCCATAGGGCCGCATAAATGAGGTGTGAAGGGGTGCTAAATTTAGCGTAAAAAGGCTAAAGGTTTATGGGGGATGGTCGATAACTGGAGGTTTGAGAAGGAGGGGACGTACTGGTGCATAAGATTTCTTGCTGCCACGGTCTCCGTGGGAGCGTATCAAGGGCCGCTCTGCGGCCGCACCTGAACTGTCCACACACGCCGCCAGTTCCTTGCCCAAATATTACAAAACCGGTATAGTATAGTAGATATACACTGCAGCGGGGTCGCATTGGAATCCGCAGTGTAAACCCTGATTTCGAAAACGAAACAACCCCATATCGATCCAGGCCGGCTGCTCGCCCGCCTGGCCCTCACACCGCCCACCAGGGCGGTGCCCGACCCGTTTTCCCGGAGGTAACCGATGCCTGCTTACCGTCATCCTTTGATCCGCATTGTCAGCCCGCTGGTGGTGATCTTCCTGTTCCTGTTCCCTGGCCTGCCGGTCCGCTCCGCGGGCATGCAGTCGGCGGTGTTCATCAACGTCGGCCAGGGAGACGCCGCCCTGCTGCGCGACGGCGAGGGGTTCGACGTACTGATTGACGGCGGCCGGCCGAGCGCCGGCGACGATCTGCTGGCCTTTCTGCGCGCTCACGGCGTGACACAGCTCGACGCCATGGTCGCCACGCACGCCGACGCCGATCACATCGGCGGGCTGATCGATGTGCTCGAGGCCGACGACATCACGGTTTCCGCGGTGTATTACAACGGTTACCCCGGCTCGACCGCCACCTGGTCGAATTTTGAAGCGGCGGTGGCTGCCGACGGCCTGACGCTCACCCCGCTGCAGTTCCCGCAGGAGCTGGACTGGGGCGCCATGCGGGTGTATGTGCTCAACCCGCCGGCAGGACTGACCAACCCCGAAACCAACGACGCCAGCATCGTGCTGCGCGTGGACATCGGCCCCGAGATCAACTACCTGTTCACCGGCGACATCGACACGGAGATCGAGGCGGAAATCCTGGCGCGCGGCACGCCCGTAGCAGCCGAAGTATTGAAGGTTGCGCATCACGGGAGCGCTTACGGTTCGAGCGAGGTGTTCCTGGCGGCTGTCTCGCCGGAGGAGGCGGTGATCAGCGTGGGCGCCAATTCGTACGGTCACCCCGCACCCGAGACGCTGTCTCGCCTGCAGGACGCCGGGGCGAACATCTGGCGCACCGACCAGCACATGCACATTTTCGTGGAGAGCGACGGTCTGCTGTGCTGGGTGCAGGGAAAGCTCGCCTGTGGGGCTGCTGCAGCCGGCGTCATCTACCTGCCCATCATCCGGCGCGACCTGCCGCCCACGCCGCTGCCGTCACCCACCGTGCCAGCGCCCCCGGCAGTGACGGTGACCGCCACATTCCTTCCCACCGCCCAACCCACCGTGGGGGCTACAGGCATCCCAACGCCGGTGCCCACGGCGACTGCCACAGCCTCTCCTACAGTCCCTGCCGGGACGGGCCAGGTGGAGATCATTCACATTCATTGGGACGGTGTGGGGAACAGTGAGCCCGACGAGTACGTGGAGATTCGCAACACCGGCGGCTCCCCGGTGCAGCTCGCCGGGTGGACGCTGTCCGATGCCGCCAATCACGTGTTCACCTTCCCCTCATTCGTCATGGCGCCGGGGCAGACCTGCCGGGTGTATACCAACGAAGTTCACCCCGAATACTGCGGGTTCAGCTACGGCAGCGGCACGGCGATCTGGAACAACAGCGGCGACACCGCCACCCTGCGCGATAATCAGGGGAAGGTGGTGGATACATACAGCTATTGAGCGGGGCCTGCGACTGCAGCCGAACCCGGGTATCTCCCCCGCCCGGGGAGGAGGCGTAGAACTACCGATTTAAAACGAATCTGTTTCGGAAGGGAGAAGCAAACAGGCATTATGAGGGAAGGCTCTAAATGCAGGTATCATCAGCCGTTCCCGGGATGCCGTTTTGCACGCGTCAATGGGCACGGCGCGCAGCGAGCAGTGGTCGAAAGGGCAGGTTTTTAATCTCAATATGTTTGACAGGCATCCACAGCGGCAGTCGAAGATCGACTGCCCGCCACCAGGCGTCCTGAGCGGAGCCTGCGAGCGCCAGCGAGAAGGCGCAGTCGAAGGGCGCCTGGCGGCGGAATTTCCTGCCGCAGGCTGCTCCGGGTGCCTGGATGCCGGGTAAATTGCCCGCAGGCATACTGAGCGGCCGCTGCGTATGCTCGGTCGAAGCCGTGTGTCAAAAAAATCACCGCAGCCAGCGCTGCACGCGGCGGATCAGTTCATCAATGTGAAAGGGTTTGACAAAGAAATCGCCCGCGCCGGCCTGGATGGCCTGGGCGATCACCTCGCGGTACCCCAGCGCGGAGATCACGATCACCGGGGCGGGGTGGGGGTTCTCGCTGCGCTTCAACCCGGAGATGAACGCCAGCTCGGCTTCGCCCGGCAGCGTCATGTCGATTAAGATCAGGTCTGGGGATGAAGGTGTGATCAGGGACTGCGCCTCCTGGGCCGTGCCGGAAGTCTGCACTGCGAAGCCCGCCCGCTCCAGGCCGAGCTTCATCAGGTCGCGTAATACCGGGTCCGCCTCGATAACCAGGCTCTGTTTTCCGGAGGTCGCCATCCTTCCTCACACCTCAGTGGGGCAGGTCGGGCAGGCTGGTGAAAACCTGTGTGGTGAACGTCAGCAGGTGCTGGCCCATCCACGAGCCCAGCAGCAGCAGGACGAGCAGGATCCCCAGGATCTTGGGGATAAAGTTCAGCGTGGCCTCGTTGATCTGTGTCGCGGCCTGGAACATGCTCACCAGCACGCCGATGATCAGGCTGACCAGCAGCGCCGGGCCGGCCAGTATTAATGTAAGCACCAGCGCGTTCTGTGCTATTCCCAGTAGATATCCTTCAGTCATCGGCTGTGCTCCAAATCCATCTTACATAAAGCTCTGCGCCAGCGAGCGGACGATCAGATACCAGCCGTCCACCATAATGAAGAGCAGCAGCTTGAACGGCAGCGAGATCAACGAAGGGGGCAGCATCATCATACCCATCGCCAGCAGGATGCTGGAGACCACCAGGTCGATGACCAGGAAGGGCACATAGATCATAAAGCCCATGATGAAGGCCGAGCGCAGCTCGCTGATGACGAAGGCGGGCAGGAGCACCACCGTGGGGATATCGTCCAGCGTCTCGGGCCGGCCGGAGCCGTGCATCTCGAGCATCAGCTCCAGGTCTTTCTGGCGCGTCTGTTTGAACATGAACTCGCGCACCGGCGCGGCGCCGCGTTCGAAAGCCGTCTCCTGGTCGATCTCGCCCGCCAGATAGGGCTGCATGGCCTGCTGGTCCACCTGCTGGTAGACCGGTGCCATGATGAAGAAGGTCAGCAGCAGTGACAGGCCGATGATGATCTGGTTGGGGGGCACGGTGGGCGTGCCGATGGCGGTGCGCAGCAGCGAGAGCACGATCACGATGCGCGTGAACGAGGTCGCCAGGACCAGGATGGCCGGCGCCAGGCTGAGCACGGTGAGCAGCACGATGAGCTGCACCCCCGTGCTGACCTCCTCCGGGCTGCCGTCCGGGGAGACCGAAAGCGTCACGCCTGGGGCTTCGAACCCGGGGGACCCCGCGCAGGACGACAGCGCGAGTGCGGCCAGCAGGACGAGCAGCGTGAGCAGGACTTTCTTCGCTCGCATCGTGCTTACCCTTCTGTGTGAGCGGGTTCCGGCGTCTGTCCTGACTGCTGCAGGGCGAACAGGAAGGACACTTCTTCAGGGGAGCCGGCCGCTTCCTCTCCGGGCGCCTGGGAGTCCACCTCGGCGAGCAGACTCAGCCCCTGGTCGGTCGCGCCGATCAGGAAGGTCTGCCCGCGCACTTCCACCAGGTGGATCGCCTGACGCGGCGACAGGCGCAGCGTCTCCAGGCGGTTGATCTGGCGGGTGTGTGTGCCAGGGATCCCGCCGCGCCAGCGGTTGAGCAGGCCCAGGCTGATGAACATCAGCCCCAGCACCAGCCCCAGCTTGAAAAGCACGTCCAGCCCCATACCCAGCAGGTCCAGCGAGCCGCCCAGCGCGCTCCCCGCGCTCAGGCCGGCTGTCCCTGCAGCGGGCACAGCAGGCGCAGGCGCCGGGAGCCAGTCAACCACCAGCAGACCCAGCCCGCACAGACCGAGCGCGCCTGCGCCCCAGACCCAGGCGGGCAGCTTTTTCCACTGCACGCGGCCCGGGGCGTCGCAGACCTGCGCCTGCTGCAGGGTAGCGAGCAGGCGCTGCTGCAGCGCTGCTGTAAAGCGGGTCTGCCAGGTGGGCGTCATGCCGCTCAGCCTTCCTTCCCTTCGCTGTTGAGCAGCTGGGTGATGCGCACGCCGAATTTATCGTCCACAACCACCACTTCGCCCAGGGCCAGCCGTGTGTTGTTGACGTAGATGTCCACCGGCTCGCCGGCTAAGCGGTCGAGCTCGATGACCGAACCTTTCTGCAGGTCGAGCACTTCGCGCACGGGCAGTTCGGTACGCCCGAGTTCCACAGTCACCTGCATGGCTACGTCCATCAGCATATCGATATTGGCCAGCCCTCCTTCTGAGCTGCCTTCCTGTTGATTGGAATTGATCGTTACAACTGCGTCCGTCATACCTTACCTCGCCGGAGATCCGGGTTTCTCCGGATGAACTTTACCAGTGATCTGAACCGCAAGTTGATTGCCCTTGATGCCCACCCGTCCCGAGAAGTGGATCTGCGTGCCAACGTAGACCGGGATGTCCTGATCCAGCGGGTGGTCCAGGGGGATCACATCGCCCACCTGCAGGTTAAGCAGGTCGGAAAAGTTCAACTGGGCATGTCCAAGCACTGCCTTCAGCGGCAGCGATACCTGGCCCAGGTTCTGCAGCATCTGTTCACGTGCCCGGGGATCCACATGGCGCTCTTTCTGCCCGGCTATCCAGGCGTGAGGGTTGAGCAGGCTGGCGATGGGCTTGAGCATGTTGAAGGGGATGTACACATTCATGGTGCCGGTCACCGCCTGCAGAGTCATCTCGAAGGTGATCAGCATCACCCGTTCGTTGCCCATAACCATCTGCACCCAGTGGTAGTTCACGGTGCTGTCTTCCAGCGCCGGCTCGACCACCACGATCTTGCTCCAGGCAGCCTTGAAATCGTTGAGCATGTGCTCCACCAGCCCGCGCAGCAGGAGCTGGTCGATCTCGGTGAGCTCGCGGCGGTGCTTTGTGCCCTCGCTGCGGCCGCCCAGGCGCAGCTCCAGGATGTTGTAGCTGATCTCCGGGCTGATGGTGACGATCATCTGGCTGGGCAGGGGCGCCAGCGTGATCATATGGAACAGGCTGTTCGTGGGCAGGTCTTTGAGAAAGTCGTGGAAACGGCCCTGCTCCGAGTGCACCACCCGCGGGCGCATGTTGGTGCGCAGGAAGGATGGCAGAGAGGAGGTCAGGCGTTCGGCCAGGTCTTCGTGGACCATCTCCACGGCGCGCATCTGCTCCTTGGAGAAGCGGTCCGGCGACCAGAAGTTGTACGGCTTGACCTGGCGCTCGACCTCCGCTTTGCTCTCGGACGGCTTTTCGCCCATGAGCTCGGCCAGGTTGATCGGATCCTCGCTGTCAGGCGATTCGATCTCTATCGAGCCGGCCAGCAGTGCGTCAATTTCAGCCTGTGATAACATACCTGACTCTTCTTCCCGTCCTGAAGCCAGCCCCGATTACTGTACGACGAATTCGGTGAAGTAGACGAAGATCACCCGGTACTCCGGAAGCTGGCTGTTGAGAGTCTCCTGAATGCTGCTGCGCAGGCTCTCCTTGCCCTCGGCGGTGTACACCGATTCGAAGGTCTGGCTGGAGAGCAGCGAAATGATGGTGTCGTTGATCACCGGGATACGGGTTTCGACATCCGCTTTGAATTCCTCCTCGAAGGCATCCTGCTCTTCCGCATCCATCGAATAATAGGTCAGGTCTTTGGGGGCGAACTCGAGCACGATGCCAGCCCGCAGGTAGCGGCGGCCGGTGGGGTCCATCAGATTGACGATCTTGGTGCCGGTGTCCACCATGATCCCCTGGCCCGGGCGGATCTCCACAGGGGCCGAAGCCAGGGTGGGCTTCGGGGCGCTGCTCACCGGCTGGGCGGGCACCTGGGTCTCCGGGCCGGCCGGAAGCGGCGTGGGGATGACCGGGTAGCGGTAGACCAGGTAGAACGGCTTGGGCCAGGTGTCGGGGGCGAAGACAATATAAGCGGTCGCCAGCGTGCCCAGACTGGTGGCGACGAGCAGCAGACCGATGAGAACGTTCTTGATGATGGGGAGAATTTTATTCATAGGCACATTACTCACTCGTGTCGAGGGTTTCGTTCTCGAGCGCCTCGAGGGATTCGGCCTCAATTTCGCTGAGGTTGAGATTGATGAAGTCCTCGTCGACCTCGTAAATCACAATGATCTCGGCCCGGCTGTTCAGGGCGCGGTGTTCGGCGGTGTCGTTGGGGAAGAGCGGCTGGTGCTGCCCGCGCCCGCTGACCACGATGCGTTCGGGAGCGATGCCGGCCTGCTCGAAATACTGGCCGATCACGATCGCCCGGGCGACCGAGAGCTCCAGGTTGGTGGCGTAGCGCGGGTCGCTGGGAGGCGAGTCGTCGGTGTGCCCTACGATGCGGATCTCATTGTCGATCGAGGCGAGCATGCCGATGATCGTATCCAGAACCGGGTAGGCATCGGGCTGCAGCTCCGCCGTGCCCGGGGCGAAGACCAGTTTTTCACTCAGGGAGATGAGCACCCCTTCGATGTTGTTCTGCACGCTGACTGCGCCGCCGAGTTGAGAGGAGGCGAGCATATCGGTGAGTTCGGTGGCCACCTCAACCGGTCCTACCGGCGCGCTGGGGATCCCCGGGATGGTGATGGGGGCAGGCGCTTCGTTGTTGGACCGGCCGCCCTGGTCGATGCCGGGATCGATCACCCGCGCCGGGCTGCCCGAGAAGGCGGCCCGCAGCGATTCTGCCAGGGCCTTATAGCGCTCGATGTCCGTCTGCCCGATGGAGTAGAGCACGACGAACAGCACCATCAGCAGGGTGATGAAGTCAGCATAGCTGACCAGCCAGCGCTCGGTTCCGCCGCCGCCGTGTCCGCTCATGCCCCGGCCCTCGCTTTCTGGCCGGCTGCGGCCGGCGCGCCTTCCGCCTGGCGCTCTTTCGGCGGGATGAATGCCAGCAGCTTATCGCGCACCACGCGCGGGTTCTCGCCGGCCTGCAGCGCCAGGATGCCTTCCACCACCAGATGGCGGTAGGCCGCCTCAGCCTCGCTCTTGTTGCTCAATTTGTTGCCGATGGGCAGCCAGAAAACATTGGCGGAGAGAATACCCCACAGGGTGGCCAGGAAGGCGACCGCGATCGAGTGGCCCAGCTCACCCGGGTTGGAGAGTTCCTGCAGCACCGAGATCAGACCCATCACGGTACCGATAATGCCCATCGTGGGGCCGTAGCCGCCGGCGGCGTTGAAGAAGCCGTAGCCCTGGGCGTGGCGCTCGCGCATGTGCTTGATTTCCAGCTCCAGGATCCCCCGCACCTGTTCGGGGTCCATACCGTCGACCACCATCATCAGGCCTTTGCGCATGAACTCGTCGTCGGTTTTCTTGCTCTCTTCTTCCAGCGCCAGCAGGCCTTCGCGGCGGGCTTTATCGGCCATGCGTGTGATGGCGTCGATGGCTTCCATTGTGTTCAGGTTCTGCCCCTTAAAGGCGATGGCGAACCATTTGGGGATGAGCCCCAGGGACTTGACCGGATAAGAGATCAGGGTGGCGATGAACGCGCCGCCCACGGTGAGCAGGATCGCCTGCGGGGCAGTGAACAGCTCAGCGGGGGAACCCCCGTCCATAACCATCACGATGGTGACGATCACACCTGCGGCAATCAGGCCGCCGATGGTAGTAATATCCATTCCTACTCTCCGACCTCAATCTTCAACTGTGGGTTTTTCACCAGCCGCTGGTACTGGATGAACTTTTCGACGACGGCCTGTGGTGAATCGCGGACGATGATCTTGACCCCGCCGTTGAGGGTGATGACGGTATCGGGCGTGCCCTCCACCATCTGGATCTGCTCTGCGTTCAGGTATAGTCTTGTGCCGTTCAGTCGGGTTACACTGATCATTTTTGTGCCAGCCTTTCGCAGGCGCTGGTCTGCATCACTTTCCGGCAGGGCTGCTGTTCCTGGACGGCCTGCGGGGTGTACAGGTCCGGTGGCCTGATAGCAGAGTGTCAGCTTGATTTTTCCACACCGTCACAGCCTCAGGCATAAATGCGGCGTGAAGCCGTAATAAAGACCCGGTAAAAATATTAACAACTGTCTTAATTCAGCGGCAGCCAGGCCGTAAAGGTGGCGCCCATGCCCTCCGTGCTGTCCACCAGCAGGCGCCCCTCGTGCTGCTTGATGATGCGGTGGCAGACAGAGAGCCCCAGACCGGTGCCGCGCCCCACGGCCTTGGAGGTGTAAAAAGGCTCGAAGATGCGGTTCAGGCGGTGCTGGGGGATGCCCTCGCCGGTGTCGGATACGGAGACAAAGATCTCATCGCCCTGGCGGCCCGACTTAATGCGCACCTGGCGCGGTCCGTCGGGGGCGGCATCGATGGCGTCGATGGCGTTCGAGACCAGGTTGATCCACACCCCCTGCAGGTGATCGGGGCTGCAGGGCGCTTTGGGCAGCTCGGGGTCGAGCTCGAGCACCAGGTCGATATCGCGGGCGACGATCTCATGGTGCAGGAGCTGCAGGGCGCTCTGGATGGTGCGGTTGATATCGGTGTACTCAAAGCGGTACTGCTCTTTGCGTGCCAGGTCAAGCAGGTTGCGCACCACCTGGGCCGCCTGTGCCCCGGCCATGTGGATCATCTCCACCAGCTCCTGGCGGTCGTCGTCGGGGTCGATCTCACGCGCCAGCATCTGGGCGTTGGCCAGGATGGCCGTGAGGGGGTTGTTGATCTCGTGGGCGATGCCGGCAGCGAGCTGGCCAACCGCAGCCAGCTTCTCGGACTGGATAAGCGAGGCTTCCAGCCGGCGCTTCTCGGTAACGTCCTGCTCGATGACGATCACCTGGTTCACCTGCTGGTCGGTCATGATGGGGTAGGAATCGATCTCCCACTCCAGGGGGGCGCGCTCCTGGTCCCACTGCTTCCACAGGCGGTGAGTCTGCTGCTTATTAAGGAAGGTCTCGTGGACCTTGCAGCCGGGGCAGGGCGACTGGCGCCCGAAGAAGGCCTCGTAGCACTTCTTGCCGACCAGCTCCTGCGGTGGAACGCCGGCCCGCTGGGCGCGGTGCTGGTTGACCGACACGATGCGGTAGCCGGAATCGACGATGTACATCGAGATGGGCAGGCTGTCGAAGAGCGTGCGCAGGGTGTTGCGCGAGTTGATGAGCTGCCAGCGGCTGAGCTCCAGATCGGCGTTGGCCACCTGCAGGCGCTGCAGCAGGCTGGCGTTGTGGATCAGCCCGGCGGCGACGGCGGCAAACTGTTCGACCGCCGACTGGTCGGCCTCGTCCAGCTCCCCGGTGCGGCCGTTGAGCAGCAGCAGGGCCCCCGTGCTGTGGGGCTGGCGTTCTTCATCGATAACGAGCGGGGCAATGAAGGCGCTGGTGACCTTGAAGCTGGGGCTGACGTCTTTCCACAGGCTCTGCGAGTCACGGTCGCAGTACGCCAGCCAGATGGAGTGGCGCTGGCTGAGGCTGTCGACCACCGGACCGCTGTCCAGGTGGACCTGGTAATTCCAGTGCATTTTCTTCGCCCGCCCGTCCCACAGGGCCAGCATATGGTCGTCGTGGTTAAGCAGGTACAGCGCAGCCGCCTGGGAGCGGAAGATGGTCTGCAGCTCGGCGAGCATCCATTCCAGGGTCTCGGAGCTGCTGAGGTCCTGCCGGGCCAGGCTGGCGATGAGCTCCAGGCAGCGGCTGCCTGGCTCAGAAGAGCGGGGAGAGGGGGCTGGGGCGGGGCGGTTCATGCGTGCGGCGGATGTGCC
>JAAYXE010000159.1 GCA_012516075.1 Chloroflexota bacterium
CAGGTATTTCTCTGCGATCTCACGGACCGCCTGTCGTGCAGCCAGCAGCTTCTCACTGAGATCGCCCTGTGCACCTGCTGTGCCAGTGTGTCTGCGCTGACCGTGAACCAGCAGGTCAAAGCGCATTACGCCCCGGTTTTCGACACAGATCTCTCCCCACAGTTCATCTCCTTTTTCGCCGGTTCGCTCGCCGGCAATGAACAGCCCGGGGGTATACGGCTGTCCGTTTCTGGTGACCCCTTCCTCCTCCAGCAGCTTCAGCATATGAGGGGTACCCATCGGATCCGCCTCCCCGTTCTCCTCATTCCCGACCAGCAGCAGGTTCACAGGCGGATAAGGAGGTCCCTGGCGGAGCTGGTCCTTCATCCACACCAGGTAAGTGGCTACCACGGTTTTCATATCCGCTGCGCCCCGGCCCACCAGGTAATCTCCATCGACCACCGGGTTGAACTGGCTGTCGTCTGGTTCGGGCGGTACCACATCAAAATGTCCGCCCAGCATCACCGGGGCGAAGAGCCCCTCCGGGAAACCGGCGGCGATGGCAGGGTAAGTCTCCTGCTCGTGGAAGATTACCTCCAGCCCGTGATCTCGCAGATAACCGGCGATGAACGCTGCCGCCCGGCTGACTTCATCCAGGCGCTCCTGCGGCGCGGCGGTCACCGACGGGATCTGGATTAACTGCCGGGCCAGGTCTACGATTTCGCTGGTCTTGTCCGGATACGAGACATCCAGCATGACGGCAGGATGGTGCCGGAAACGAATGGGGGCCAGCGGATCCCTGCGCTCGTCCTCACGCGCCCGCTGCAGGAACTCCGAGATTTTTCGCCCGTCCACGCCAGCTAGACTGCGGTCGCTGGCAATGCGCTCGATATCTTTCGCTACCTGGGCTTCTCGCTCTTCGGCCAGAGCCTTCAACAGGTCCAGGGGAAGTTCACCTTCCTTACCAGCTTCTAGACGCAGTCGCTCACGCAGGCGTTCAGCCGTAGAGGGCATTCCGGCTGCCATCTCGACCAGCGGCTGCAGATCTTCCCACACTCCCAGCGCCTCAGCCAGCGGACGGACGCCTTGCAGCGTCCATTCGAGGAATGTGCGCATTCCCACAGGTTTACCGTTGAACGGATTTTCAATCATCGCGCGCAGGCCGTGGCGCGCCGCCAGTTCCTCGTTCCGTCGAACGCAGGCGATATCTTCTGCATCGTAGCGAAATGCGCTGGCGAACTCGGGATCTGCGTAAATACAGGCCAGCAGCAGCTGTTTCAATGTAAGGTTGGCAGTGTCCACCTCCAGCAGATGTCCCCCGTCGTCGGTGCGCACTTCAACCCGTGCCATGGGCAGGTTGATGCGCGCCATCAGGTTCTGCATCTCAATCTGCCGGGCCATTTCCGTCCGGTCAGCGGGCTTTCCGGCGGAGTAAAGTCCGCGTGCGTAGAGTTCCTCCAGCTGCTCGCTGGTGATCTCGATCAGTCTTTCTACGGGTTCGGCGAACGAGCGCGCCCGCACAGGGGTCCAGTTATTGTTCCCAAAACGCACGCCGCTGCGCACCAGCCGGTAAGAGATCTGCAGGTAATCCTCGTAGGAGCGGTACAGATCCGGCAGGTCCAGTTCTGACGGGTTTGGAAAGGTCAGGTTGCGCACAGAATCTTCTTCAGCCAGAAAAACTTTCGTTTCGCCGTTCAGCCGCACTGAACGAAAGGGAGTGGCTGCACTGGTGGCGATAAACAGAGCCGCAAACGCGCGCATGCGGCGCGCCGCCTGGATGTAGAACTCGCTTTTGAATTCATCCAGATGCCGGTCGCCGCGCTCCGCTGCCGAAAGGTGCATAAAATCCCAGGCAAAAAGCGGTTCGGGCAGCGAGAGGTTCGCATGCAGGCCCGCGGTTGCCAGCCGCTCACCGAACAGGTTCACACAGCGTTCCAGGTACAACCGCTTGGCTAAATGCCAAGATCTGGGGATCGAGTCTGGCCCAACCGGAACCGGCCGCGGCAGCACGCCCGGCCAGCTGTAAAGCCGCACGCCAAAGGTTCGCCCGGCCCGGCTGAGGGCGTTGATCAGCGCTGCTTCCATCAGCCGGCTCTCGTATACTGCTCCGCGTGGAGAATAATACGGTCTCGTCACCCATTCAATCATCCAGTGAAAGACCTCCAGCTGGCTGTGGACGCGCACCCAGGGTGACAGGCATTCCGCACGCAGATAGTCGACGAACGACTGCTGGCTGGGGCCCGAACCCACCGTCAGCAGCGGGCGCAGCTCTTCATCCAGCAGGTTCCACTCCAGTTCAAACCCGCTGGCCCCATTCTCAGGCTGGCTTTCACTGGCCTTTTCCAGGGCAAGCAGGTATTTATCAGCAAACCGGTAAAGCAAGTTATCAGAGGGCATACAGGCCTTCCATCAGACGCTGGGCTGCGCCCAGGGTATATTCGGGAGCGTTGGCGTAGGAAAAACGGATCCACTGCGCGCCGTACGGAGAAAAGTAAACCCCTGGTACCACCGCGACTCCGTGTTCTTCCGCCAGATACTGTCCCAGGGGTTCGCTGTCCGCCCAGCCTTTTCGCTCCAGCCACTGGCTGACTTCAATAAAGGCATAATATCCTTTACCCAGGATGAAGCGCACACGCTGCTCCTGCAGGTACTGCTCGAGCAGCCTGCGGCTGGTGTTCGTCGGTTCCACAATCCCCCTGCAGGCTTCGGAATACCCCATTTCGTAAGCAGCCATCGCCACCGCCAGTGCGAAGTATGAGGGCATCACCGTGTGCGAAGCCCGCGCTGCAGCGAACTGGATTACTTCTTCCGCAGCGATGAGATGACAGCAGCGAATATTCGAAGCCCCCAGGCTCTTCGTCAGCCCATCCAGAAACATCAGCCGCTTTCGATCTTCCGCATCAAATAATCGCAGGAATGTGTTCAGGTCTGCCGGCTGTTCGTCTGTGACATAGTGATACATCCAGTCAAAGAGCACGAAGGCGACCCCTAAGCGCAGCGCTTCCTGTGCCAGGCAGGCCTGTTCTTCAAGTGATAGAGTCTTTCCGGTGGGATTATCAGGAGAGGTAATGATCACCCCCGCGGCCTTTCTCCCGGATCGCTCTGCAAAGCGTACGCTTTCACGGATGCTGTCCGGGGTCAGAGACCAGCCCGCTTCCGGTTTTCCCGGAGCGTACAGGACATTGGCCCCTACGCTGTACGGTCCCCAGTTGTACGAAATCCAGGGTACCCGGGTCGTGATGATCACATCTCCTTCCCGCCCGTGGCCCAGTGCCAGCATTGCCTGGTAGGCTTTTACCAGGGCATCTCGCCCGCCGCTCGTTCCCAGCACATTCGCCGGCCCAATGCCCAGACCAGGATCGATTCGCCAGTACTGTTCAATAACCGCCTGCCGGAACGCAGGGGTGCCAAATGGCAGGTCATACGCGGTCCCATGCTCGATTTGCAGCTCCGCAGCACGTTCCAGGATGGCGCGCGGCACTCCCGGCAGACTGGCCCCTCCATCCCCCTGTGATGCATCGAAAACGGGCCGCTCAGGATTGCGCTCCCGGTATACCTTGAGCGACTTGTTTATGATGAACATGCGTGACGGCGGGATCGCTGCCATCTGGCTGAGGTGCCCGCTGACCGGCACCAGGTTCACTTCGGGTACGGCAAAAATGGGGGTGTCGTTGGATATATTGCTGCTCATCGTCGTTCCTTCCCTGGTTAAAAATTTTTCTTCTCGATCCTGTTTATCCTTTGGCTAGAAATGAGCTGCTTTGATCTCACCGCTTAAGAAAAACGCCCCGGTCTTACGATCGGGGCGTTGGTAAGGTCATGGGAACAGGTTTTCAATTTGCTGCTACCTGTGTTTTCACCGCGCCAGAACGCCCCGTGGTCCATGTAGTGACCACGGTATTGGTAGTGGTATTGGCATTGGTGAAAAGAACAGTCATTATGTCCATATTGCGCCGAACTATATCACAACCGGCTCAACTCGTCAATGAATTGCTGTTAAAAGTGGCGGTCGCTCACATAGTGAGCCAGATCGGCCAGGGCATGCTTTTCGGGAGTATCAGGCATGTCTTCCAGGATTTCAAGCGAGCGCTCCACGTACGCCCGGGCTTCTTCCATTGCCTTTTCGATCGCTCCGCTGGAGCGGATATCGTTGACAACCCTTTCCAGTGTGGCTTCACTGTAATGCTTCCCGCTGATCACTTCCCGAATCCCATCATGCTCAGGATGTGCTTCCACGAAGTACAGCGCAGGAAGGGTTACCAGCCCCTGGCGCAGGTCATTCGCCACTGGCTTGCCAACGGTTTCCTGTTCTCCGGTGAAGTCGAGAATATCGTCGACGATCTGGAATGCCATACCGATTCCGTAGCCGAATTCACGCATATTCTCTTTCACATAATCATCCACTTCCGCCAGGATCGATGAAGCGCTGGTCGCAAGCTCGAACATGGATGCCGTCTTGGCATAAATGCGCTGGTAGTAGTTCTCTCGGCTGATAACTCCCTTGCTGGAAAACAACTGCGTGATTTCTCCGTCGACGATGACCGCCAGCGTCCTTGCAAAGAGCCGGATGACTTCGGGAGACCGGGTTTCTGCTGCCAGTTGGGCGGCGCGAGCAAATACGAAATCTCCCGTCAGAACCGTGGCAGCAGGAGACCACTGGGAATTTAACGTGGCGATACCGCGCCGCAGCAGAGCTCCGTCGATCAGATCGTCGTGCACCAGGGTGGCGGTATGCAGCAGTTCAATCGCCGCAGCCAGGGTGATTAGTTTCTCCTGATTCCCACCGAACATTCCTCCGGTGAGCAGCGCAATAGCAGGGCGAATTCGTTTTCCTCCGGAAGAGAGCAGGTGCTCCAGAGCAGCGCCCAGGTCCGGATGGTGCCCCTCGGCCTGGGCGCGCATCAGTTCCTCTACTTTCGGGATGATAGCCTGGACCGGGGTGAAAAAATTTACCGTGTGCGATGGTTTGTTCACCAATTAAACAACCTCTTCGCGTTCATCGTTGTGATGTCCGCAATGATTTCTAGTGGTTTCTGTTTTAATTCTGCGATTTTCTCCGCCACGAGGCGAACTCGCGCGGGTTCGTTTCTTTTTCCGCGATAAGGATGCGGGGTCAGAAACGGGGCGTCCGTTTCCACCAGCAGCCTCTCTTCAGGCAGCCTGGTGACCAGGTCCTGGAGCTTTGGGGCGTTTTTGAAGGTTACCGGCCCCGTAATTCCAATCATAAAATTGAGTTCGAGGGCTTTCTCGGCCTCTGAAAGTCCGGCGCTGAAGGAATGCAGCACGCCTGGCCGTTCTGCCAGAGGAGAACCGTTTGATTTCAGTTCTTCCAGCCACTCTTCTACGATGTTAAGAACATCCATGCTCGCCCGCCGGTCTTCACTGCTGGCGTCGCGGGTGTGGATCACCACAGGGAGATCGAGCTCGGCTGCTAAATCGAGCTGTTCACGAAAGATTCTCTGCTGCACCTCTGCCGGGGTGCGGTCCCAGTAATAGTCGATCCCGATCTCCCCAATCGCGACCACTTTCGCATCCTGTCCCAGGGCTTTCAACTGGCTGCGCGTCTCTGGAGTCCATTTCGTGCCTTCGTTCGGATGAACCCCAACACAGGCGTAGACAGGGTCATATGTGTGCGCCAGTTGCACCACCGAACGGCTGGTCTCAAGATCGATGGCCGGGTTCAGGATGCGGGTAACGCCTGCATCTAGGGCCCGAGCCAGGGTTTCTTCACGGTCGTCATTAAAAACCTCGAAATCTAGATGGCAGTGAGTGTCAACGAGCAATTATCGAATCCCTGCAACGGCCAGCCCATCCTTCAGGATCTCCTGCACCTTATCCGGATGAGTGGTTTCCGTGTATACCCGGATAATCGGTTCGGTACCCGAGAACCGGATCAGCAGCCAGCCGCCATCTTCCAGATTGAACTTATACCCGTCGGTTGTGTCCAGGCCGGTTACTTTCAGGCCTCCCAGATATTCCGGATTCGAACTCTGAATCAGCCTCTCGCGCTCGGCTCGATCTCCAGTGAACATGGTGTCGATGCGGTCGTAGTAATGTGCTCCAACTTTTTCAAAAAGCAAATCCAGCAGTTCGGACGGCTTTTTGTTCAGGCGTACCATCATATCCAGGATGTACAGACCGGCCAGAATACCATCGCGCTCCGGTACGTGGTTGGCGAAGGCATAGCCGCCCGATTCTTCGCCGCCGATCATCGCGTTTGTTTCCAGCATTTTCGGGGCGACATACTTAAAGCCCACGCCCGTAGGATAAACCGGGACATCGTAAATCTTGCCCAGAACATCCAGCATGGAGGTTGTTGAGAGCGTCTTGACGATCGGCCCGCGCATGCCGCGCACTTCGAGCAGGTAATAGGCCAGCAGACCATAAACCCGCAGCTGGTCAATGAAACGGCCGTGTTCGTCACCCACACCCAGACGGTCTGCGTCTCCATCGGTGATGATCAGCACATCGGCTTTTTCATCCAGTGTCTTCTGCAGCCCAACGTCCACATTCGGCCGGATGGGTTCGGGCCGTTTCATCTCCGGAAAGATCGGATTACGCTGGTTGTGGATCTCGAAGACCTCGGTTTTGCCTCCGCACAGCAGTCTCGGGAACCAGCCCGCGCCGTTGCCCCACATCGGATCGACCATAATCCTCAGCCCGGCGTCCTGAATGGGTTTCAGATCCAGCAGGTTATGGATTTGTTCGATGTATGCAGGTGCAGGGTCAAACTTGACCACTTTGCCGTCGTCGATCGCTTCGCTCAGCGGTACCCGCTTCACCTGGTCTTCAGTTTCTGGGATCAGGCTTTCGATCTCCAGCAGACCTTCCGGATCGATTGCGCCGCCAAACTTATTGCGGACTTTAAACCCATTGTCTGTTGGCGGGTTATGAGAAGCGGTGATATTGATGGCGCCGGCAGCCTTCTTATTGACTACGGAGTACGCAATCACAGGTGTCGGTGTAGCACCGTCCGTCAGATAAACCCGCAGACCATTTGCGGCGAGAACCTCGGCAGCCGCAGCGGCAAAGTTTTCAGAATGAAAGCGCTTATCGTGACCAATAACCACCCACTCATCCTGATAGCCGTGGTTGAGTAAATAGGCGGCAAATCCCTGGGCGCACCGGCGCAGATTGGCAAATGTATAATCCTCTGCGATCACCCCCCGCCAGCCATCCGTGCCGAATTTAATCTTTGTTGCCATCCACTCCTCCCGGGTCCATAAGTGAGAATAAGAACAAAAAGTATTATATCAGCGGATTATTGCCTGTGATAAGGTAAATATACGATATTTTTCCTAGGAATTAGCAAAACCCAAATCAACCAACTCGATTAAAATAACCAGCATGAATGATGTTCATCCCAAGATATACCTGGATTATGCAGCCACCACGCCCGTTGATCCTCGCGTGGTGGAAACCATGCTGCCATACTTCAACCAGCTCTTCGGCAACCCGTCTTCCGTGCACACTTTTGGGCAGTTAGCCGAAGCAGCCCTGGAGGAAGCGCGCGAGAGCGTGGCGGCGGTCCTCGGCGCCAGCCCTGCTGAGATCATTTTCACCGGCTGCGGGTCTGAGAGCGATAATCTGGCGCTGCGCGGCGCCGCATTTTCTGCCCGACAGCAGCGGGGGGCGAACCATATCCTCATCAGTCCTGTTGAGCACCATGCGGTATCTCACACCGCGGCTCAGCTCGCCAGCCTGCACGGTTTCGAGGTCGAGCTGCTTCCCGTCGATCCTTACGGGCAGGTCCACCCACAGGCCGTTGCAGACCGGCTGCGGGATGATACCGCGATGGTTTCTGTAATTTATGCCAACAACGAAATCGGCACTATCAACCCGATTGCTGAAATCGGTGCAGTGTGCCGGGCTCGCGGGGTCACGTTTCATACGGATGCAGTTCAGGCGGCTGGATATCTGCCGCTGGATGTTGACGCTCTGAATGTCGATCTTATGGCGCTGGGCGCGCATAAGTTTTATGGCCCCAAGGGGGTTGGAGCGCTGTATGTGCGCAGGGGGACTTCGCTGACTCCGGTAATCACAGGCGGAGGGCAGGAATCCGGTCTGCGTGCGGGCACCCACAATATCCCTTACATCTGTGGGATGTCCAGAGCGCTGCAGTTAGCCGTGGAGGAGCGCCAGCAGCGAGTGGCCCACGTCCAGCCTCTGCGCGACCTCATCATTGAGCGGGTGCTCAGCGACATCCCCAGCGTGCAGCTAACCGGCCACCCCCAGCAGCGTCTGCCCAATCACGCCAGCTTTGTATTCGAGAAGGTGGACGGGAACGCCCTGCTGATGATGCTCGATGTCGAAGGGTTTGCATGCTCGTCCGGATCGGCCTGCAAGACAGGCAGCCCGGAGCCATCTGAAGTCCTCCTGTCCACCGGCTTTACACCGGAATGGGCGCTGGGTTCACTGCGCGTCACCCTGGGCGTCAACACCACACGAGAACAGATTGACCAGTTCCTGGATGTGCTCCCCGGGCTGGTCGAGCGCGCGCGTCATCTCACGGGGGTCGTCGAATGACCAACACTGCACAACCCACCGTGGTCGTCGCAATGAGCGGTGGGGTTGACAGCTCGGTGGCTGCCGCCCTGCTCAAGCAGCAGGGTTATAACGTGATCGGCATGATGCTGCGCCTGTGGAGCGAGCCGGGCAGTGAAATGGACAACCGCTGCTGCACCCCCGACTCCATGGCGCTGGCGCGCCGCATGGCCGCCCGGCTGGGCATTCCTTTTTACGCCGTAGATGCCCGCCAGTATTTCCACGACACGGTGGTGCGTGCCTTCATTGATGGCTATGCGCAGGGAACCACCCCAAATCCCTGTCTGCGCTGCAACCGTCATGTGCGCTGGGAGTTCCTCCTCCAGCACGCGCTGAACCTCGGCGCCAGCTTCATGGCCACCGGCCATTATGCTCGCCTGGACAGGTCGGATCCCAGCTCCATCAAGCTGCTGCGCGCCAGAGACAGCGGCAAGGACCAGTCCTATGTCCTCCATGTCCTGCGCCAGCACCAGCTCCAGAGAGCACTCTTTCCGATCGGTGAACTGACCAAACCGGAGGTCCGCCAGCTCGCCCGCGATTTCAACCTCCCCGTTGCTGAGCGCGCCGACAGTCAGGACCTCTGTTTTCTGGGTAACGGTGATTACCGCCAGTTCCTGCTGCGCAACGCCCCCCAGATCGAAAATCCCGGCCCGATCCTAAATCGCGCAGGCAAGGTCCTCGGTCAGCACCAGGGGCTGGCGTTCTACACCATCGGCCAGCGCAAAGGCCTGGGTATTGCCTCGCCGCAGCCGCTGTACGTGATCGAAAAGGATCTCCAGCGCAACGCGCTGATCGTCGGGCAGAAAGACGAGCTGGGAGGACGGGAACTGCTTGCTGCAGATGTCAACTGGATCAGCGGCTCGAGCCCACAGGCTCCTTTTAGAGCTCAGGTCAAAATCCGCTACAAGGCGCAGCTGGCCGCAGCCACGGTCACACCACTTGAAAACCAGCAGGCCCGGGTGATCTTTGATGAGCCGCTGCGCGACATCACCCCGGGGCAGGCTGCTGTTTTTTATCAGGATGATCTCTGTCTGGGGGGAGGGATTATCCAGTTATGAACCTGCCTTCGATCCTCCTCGGTGTCATTCTATCCACTCTCTACGGTGCGGCCTTCCACCTCTTGCGCGGGGGTGGCCCGGGCCGGCTGATTCTGTACCTGGTGCTCGGCTGGGCCGGCTTCTGGGCCGGTCAGATCCTTGCCTCGCAGGCTGGCTGGACCTTCGGATCGCTTGGCTCACTGCACCTCGGCCTGGCCACCGTCATGAGCCTGATCTTTATCCTGCTGGGCCACTGGCTAAGTCTCGCCGACTCAAACCAGCGCTGAGCGCCTAAATTTCCAGGCATTAAAAATCCCTACCGCATGTTCGCATGGGTAGGGATTTCTTGATTAATGGAGTTGTATTACTTTTCGGCTAGATCACCACGACATTCGCTGCCTGAAGACCTTTCGGGCCATTCTCGATGCTGAACTCGACACGCTGACCCTCTTGAAGGGTGCGGAAGCCGTCTGCCTGGATCGCGCTGAAGTGCACGAAAACATCCGGACCTCCCTGGCGTTCAATGAAGCCGTACCCCTTGCTTGCATTGAACCATTTCACCGTGCCTGTAACCCGTTCGTTCATTCTAAAAATCTCCTTCAATCTAAAAAAGAAAAAATGATCCGTGATGGTCCCGGTTGTGTTTCAGCGGTCGTGGTTTGCCGGTAAGCGACAGAATACAAAAAGGCTGGTCTGGAACACGCTTTCTGTTCCGACCGGCCTTTCAGAATTCCGCTAGAACACACGTGCCATCGTACGGGAGCAGAGTTTATCAGGCATGCTGTTTTAAGTCAAGGTATATTGATCCTGATGACCCCATTACCAATCATCACCATCCCCCATCCGTCCTCCCCCTGAAATGAAAGGCCAGACTTCCCAGAATTCCGAATGCTGTCCCATGCTCCCCTTTCCACGCGTGGTAAGATAGTCCTTTAGCAAGATACAGACATCTAAGGGACAGACCACTTTAAATGACTGATACAGATATTCTTCATACCACTGCCCAACCTGGAGACCTGGTACAGCTTGTCAGCCCCAGCAACAAAGTATTTCTCTTTCGCCTGACTCCGGGTGGAGAGCTCCAGACTCACCGGGGCGTGATCAATTTTGATAAGCTCATCGGGCTGCCCTGGGGCAGTCAGGTGTACAGCCACACCGGCAGCACGTTTTTCATGCTCCAGCCTGGCCTGGGTGACCTCCTGAAGGAGACGCGCCGCAACACCCAGATCATGTATCCAAAAGATATCGGCTTCATTCTGGTGACGATGGGCATCGGCCCGGGCACCCATGTCATCGAGGCCGGCACAGGCTCGGGTGCCTTCACAACAGCGCTCGCCTGGGCTGTCGGACCGCAGGGGAAGGTGACCACGTATGAGGTGCGGCCGGAGATGCAGAATCTGGCGCGCAAAAACCTTGACCGCCTGGGACTGGCGGACCGGGTCGATTTCAAACTGCGCGACATCGCCGGAGGATTTGACGAAACCAACGCCGACGCCCTTTTCCTGGATGTGCCGAATCCATACGATTACATACCCCAGGTTCGCCAGGCCCTCAAACCGGGGGGATACTTCGGCAGCATTGTCCCCACGACAAACCAGGTGCAGCGCCTGCTCTATGCGCTCTACCAGCATCACTTTGCATTCGTCGACGTCTGTGAGGTTATCCTGCGCTACTATAAACCGGTTCCCGACCGGCTGCGCCCCACAGACCGCATGGTTGCGCATACCGGCTTTCTCATCTTCGGCCGTCCAATGCTTCCCTCAGCACTGCAGGAGCTTGGACCGGATTACGTGCGCAGTGATATCCCGGAACCTGATGAAAATGACGAATCCCAGCCGGATTGAGTGATCCGGCGTTCTACGGAAGACAATCAGCATCCATGTTAGTCACAGAACTGAGCGAACAGGAAATTAAGCAGCTGCTGTACAATGCCAGCCAGGAGTACCTGAATCAGGGGCCCTGTCCCGACGCAGACTTTCCAGCCGATATGCTCTCTGGACAACCTCGCCCGGCGGCTGTGCTGATCCCGCTGCTGGTGCGCGATGGATCCTGGCACATCCTGTACACCCGCCGCACATCCAATCTGGCTGAGCACAGCGGACAGGTTGCCTTTCCGGGTGGGCGCGCCGATCCCGGTGACCGCAGCCTGGAAGAAACAGCCCTGCGGGAAGCCCGTGAGGAGATCGGTCTGGATCCCCGGGACGTTCGCATTCTCGGCCGCCTGCGTGAGTTTCTCACCATCACAAATTACCGCGTCACGCCGGTCGTCGGGGTCATTCCCTGGCCGTATCCCTTTAAGCTCTCCCCTGAGGAGGTCAGCCAGGTTTTCACCATCCCTCTCAGCTGGCTGGCCGATCCGGCAAATTACGAAGTGAAGCCCCGCCCGCTGCCCTCCCCACACGGGTCTGCCGCGGTCATCTACTACAACGCCTACGAAAATGAAATCCTTTGGGGCGCCAGCGCGCGCTTCACGCACGAACTGCTGGGCATCCTGGGACTGGTAAACCGCCGGTTTTCCTGAAGCTCCCTGGTATTCCACTAGAGGCACAGGCGATCTCGCCCTCGCCAGGGTCAGTCAGCGCCAAACCCGGGCTGCTGCGCGCCTCTGTACCGGTTGGCCATCATGACGTTGATCTGTTCAGAACTGGCCAGCATGGCGGCGATGTAGATCAGAAGAAAGGCTGGCAGGAGCGACATCCCGAAGTTTGAGGCGATAAAGCCGAAGATTGGCGGCAGAAAAGTGGATCCAATATAGGCAGCAGCCATCTGAAACCCCATCACCAGCTGGGCGTTTTCCCTGCCAAAGCGTACGGGGGTCTCATGCAGCATGCTGGGGAAGATTGGAGCGCAGCCCAGACCGATCAGGATAAAACCTGCCAGAGCGAAAACCGGCGGCAGCGGCAGGAACAGCAGGATAACGCCGCTCAAGATGATGATTTGACCGCTGCGGATGAGTTTTTTGTTATCGATTTTCATTGTGACGAACCCGGAGATCAGCCGGCCCACCGTGATACTGCCGTAATAGGCAGAAACCCAGGCGGCAGCTGCTGCCGTGTCCAGTCCGCGAGTGTGCACCAGGTAGCTGCTGCCCCATAACCCCACAGTCACTTCGATGCCGCAGTAAAACAGAAAGGCGATCAGCACGGTTTTCACCCCGGTTATCTGCATCGGGTAGAACACCCCGCGCGCAGCCGGCTTCTGGTTCCCCGGGTGGGAAGCTTCCCCGTCCTTAACCTCCGGCCTGGCTTTTGAGACCCTTGACCAGTACGGTAAGCTGAAGAACAGCAGCCCCACCAGCACGAATTGGATGAGAGCAACAACCAGATATCCCGTCCGCCAGGAATGGTTGTTCGCGATTAACCGCGACATGATCAATGGGCCCGACATGGCACCGACACCCCAGAAACAGTGCAGCCAGCTCATGTGGTGCGCCTCATAATGTTCTGCCACGTATTCATTCAGCCCTGCATCGATGGCTCCTGCGCCTAATCCGAGCGGAAACGCCAGCAGGACGATCCACCCGAAGGACGGCGACAGCGAGAACCCCAGCAGCGCCACAGCTGTCAGTAAAACGCTCGTGACGGTGACCCGCCCGGTGCCAAAGCGCTGGATCACGCGCCCACTGAGCAGGCTGGAAACGATCGTTCCACCGGAGATCACCATCGACGCGATACCCGCGAAGCTGTACGTCACCTGGAAGCCGGGCTGCATCACGGGCCAGGTGACACCTAACAACGAATCGGGCAGCCCTAAACTGATAAATGCAAAGTAAATCAATATTAGAAAAAACGTCGCCATTATTCCTCTAAGCGGATTGAATTAAAGAGATCTGGGGGTCCATGCGCGCCAGCGTCTCTGCGATCAGGCCGGCTTCATAGTCACCTGTAAAGTCTTCCGAAAGCAGGATCTCGGGGACCGAGGGCTGCGGAATCTGCGCCGCGCAGATCTGGCGGATGGTTTCGATCGATCCTGGTGTCAGAAAGCTCCCGTGCAGCACCACCGCGGACGGATTCAACAGGCTGCACATGGCGATGATGACTTTTGCGATCGCCGGGCAGAACTGTTCCGGAGAGCGGTAAAGCGCCGGGTTGAGCCAGTCGATGCCCAGGGGAATGCTGCTGATTTCACCGGCAAAGTTGCTGGAGCCTTTATACAGTTTTCCACCCAGGATGATCCCTGCGCCAGGTGGGTATTTTTTTGGAAAATATGCATAGATAACCGCTGCATCCGTTTGCATTTCATGTCGCGTGCAGTAGCCTGCAGCAGCGGCATTCACGTCGTTCTCAAAAATGACGGGCAGGCCAAAGCGGCGTGAATAAAATTCGGTCAGCCGCTCGCCGACCAGTGCCGGATAATCGAGCAGGATGATTTTTCCATCCACGTCGACGCCGGGTAGACCGAAACCGATGGCTTGAATGGAAGGATATTCTCGTAAAGCCGCCTCAATCCACGATTCGAAAGTCTCCAGGCGAATATCCTCCAGAACCACATCCCCGGTGCTGATACATTCCCCATAAAGGTTCGCCACGCGGATATGCAGCAGATCCTTCCCTTCATGTTCGTGGGTAAACAGGACCAGGATATGCGCAAAATCCTCATTAAAGCGGAACTGCTGCGCCGGGCGCCCTCCGGTGGAAGGGGCCTGCTCCACTTTCAGGATTTCATGGCTGTCTAACAGCTGCTGGACGATCGTAGCAACCGTGACAATGCTCAGCCCGGTATCCTCGGCGATCTGCTGTTTAGTCGCCTGCTTCCTGTCCTTCAAAGACCGGCGCACCAGCTGGGTGTTGACCTCACGCATGATTAATGCATTACCGCTCAGGGTCATCGGCTTTACTCCTGCATACTTATTAAATATCTTTATTAAAGCTCTTTGATATCCTCCGCATTCTACACGCCCTGCGACTAAAAGTCAAATGAATATTACGAAACCTGTCAATTTCTACAGGTATTATGTTGCACACCCAACCGATAGAAAAAGCGGCAGCAGGAACACCTGCTGCCGCTCGGTCCATCGAACTCCGTCCTGAACCGGAGTGTTACTCTTCTTCGCGTTTACCGCGCTCGATCACCTCGGGCTCGCCTGCAGCAGCTTCTTCCTCAAGTTCTTCCTCGACAGGGACTGCTGCCGGAGCGGTTATATGCACCACAAGCAGATCGGGGTCGGTCAGGATCTCAACACCCTTCGGCGCCTGGATATCGCGCACCAGAATCTGGTCGCCAACCTCGCGCAGGTTGGAAACGTCGACGGAGATGCTTTCAGGCAGGTCGCGCGGCAGAGCCTCGATTTCAAGGGTTTCCTGGCCTGTCACCAGCAGCAGGCCATCAGCCAGGGCCGGCGCTTCACCTTCCAGAATAATCGCCGTGGTGGTCCGGATCTTCTGTGTCATCGAGACCACCTGAAAATCGATGTGCAGCAGTTCTCCGCGCACGGGGTGCCGCTGCCGCTCACGGACCAGCACATTGTGCTTTTTCCCCTCCACCTCAACCGTAATCAGCTGCGATGAGGTGATATGAGCCAGCTGGCGCGAGGCTTCATGAGCATTCAAAACCACTGGGATCGGATCAACCCCTGCACCGTATATCACAGCGGGGAGCCCGCCTTCCCTGCGCAGCTTCTTTACATGTTTGCCAATAATGCTGCGGGGTTCTGCCTTAATGTTGACTTCTTCTGCCATAAAATCCTTCCTTCGAGCGCCTCTCACCCTGTCACCGGGTTACCTTCGCTCTTCCGGTAATGTATCCGGCATTCGCCGGTGAATATTCGGGCACGGCTGCCCGTTTTCAACAATTTCAGTAAAATTAGTTACCGGCATAAAAATACCCCCGTGCGATGGCGGGGGCGCCTGGCGGGTTACATTTTATTCGCCTTATCGGTTTTCGTCAATAGACGGATTACAATCTTCTATGCATATTCGATATCAATCTGGATGATTCGGAAAATGGTTACCATGAATCCCGTTCAAACGCTTCCCGAGAATTATCAATTAAGCCGTTCCATTGACTTATCAAAAGACCGCAAGCTCGCGATCCTCCTGAACCTGGTGGGTGCCGCTCTTTTCATCCTCATGGGATGGTTCTTTCTGACCACAGCATCCCTGCTGCGTACGGACCAGGACAGCCTTTCCTGGACCATCGAGTTTTCAGATCTTCTCCTGCTTCTGCTGGCGGTCCCGGTGGTGATCCTGCTCCACGAGCTTGTCCACGGGCTGTTCTTCTGGGTGTTCACCCGCCATCGGCCCCGCTTTGGCGTAAAGGCCTTGTACGCATATGCTGCCGCACCCGACTGGTTCATCCCGCGTGGAACCTTTATCTGGGTTGCCCTCTCTCCGCTGGTCACCATCTCGCTCCTGGGTTTACTCCTGCTTCCCTTATTGCCGGCAGCCTTGATCCCGGCTGTGCTGCTGGCGCTCACGGCCAACGCTGCCGGCGCTGTAGGAGACCTTTTCATCGTTTTTTTGCTGTTAACCCGACCCGCCGGGACCCTCATCCGAGACCGCGGCGACGTCGTTGACATCTTTCAGCCCTCCAGTTCAACTGCAGGCTAACCGGCAGACACTTCGCATTCCTCACCAGGCGCGCTGGATCAGCGTCCGCAGTTCTTCGGCGCTGAGCTCAACCGGATTGCCGCGCATGCTGCTGGAGCGCATCGATTTTTCAATCAACACCGGCAGGTCGGCCGGATCCATCCCATAAGTTCCCAGTGGGGGGATTTGTAAATCCGTGATCAGCGCGCGCAGCCAATCAATCCCCTGGCGCGCATCCGCTTCAGGATCTCCGGTCAGCATCCGGGCCAGCTCATCGAAGCGCTGCCGCACAACAGAACTACCGTCGCGCCGCTCCAGTGCGTTCAGGTTAGCCTCCACCACGAAAGGCAGCAGTCGTGCGCATACCGCCCCATGGGGCGCTTCCGCCATTCCGCCAAACGGCCCCGCGATGCCGTGCACAGCCCCCAGCTTTGCGTTCGCCAGCGCCAGCCCGCCCAGCAGCGCCGCCAGTGACATATCCTGCCGGGCCTGCCGGTCGTTACCATTCTCGAAAGCCCTGCGCAGCGAGCGCGCTGCACGAGGGATGCCTTCGCGGCACAGCGCATCGGTAAGCGGGTTCGCATTTCGCGAGACGAACGGCTCAATCAACTGTGTCAGGGCATCCAGTCCGGACGATGCGGTTACGGCAGGAGGCAGCGAACAGGTCAGGTCAGGGTCAACCAGTGCCAGCCGGGGCAGCATTGTGGCACTGCGCAGGCTCACTTTCACGCGCTGTTCGGGCACCCCTAAGACAGCATTGCGCGTCACCTCCGAGCCCGTCCCTGCCGTCGTAGGTACAGCGATGCAGGGCAGTGAGGGTTCTGTCAGTGGTTTTCCCCTGCCCACCACCTCCAGGTAATCCAGCGTTTCTCCAGGGTTTGGCAGCAGTGCGGCAGCGGCCTTGGCCAGGTCGATAGCGCTGCCCCCGCCTGCCCCAACAACCAGCTCGCAGGCCGCTTCCCTCGCCAGTTCAACAGCGGTTTCGGCATCGGCCACCGTTGGCTCTCCCTGAACAATAATGACCGTGCAGGTAATTCCGCTGCCCTCGCGCGCATCCCGGAAGCGATCGACCTGACTGCGGTTGGCCGCCAGCAGAGCGCGCTTTCCAAATGCTGCAGCGCGCTCACCCAGCTCGGCAAACCTGCCCGGCCCAAACAGGATCTGAGCGGCGGTGGCAAACTCAAAGCTTACCGGCGCATCGCTCACCATCCTGCATCCTCCGGGTAAATATTGGTGTAGCGCACGCTCTGGCGCGGCTCAGCCATCATCTCTGCCACGGTATCTCGCCAGCGGGCATAATGTGCGGTCTCTTTATGAAGGGCTGCATCCTGCTCCTGGCGGTACACCTCAACCAGCATAAACCGGGTGGGGTCATCCTGCTGCTGGATAAAGTCAAAGCGCGCCACACCGGGTTCTTTGAGGCTGTTCTTTGCATTGTCGAGAGTCGCCTGCACAAAGGCATCCACATATTCCGGTTTAACGTGAATGGACACGTGAACGATATACATGGCTGCACCTCCGGGTATATTGATTGGGAGTTTCGTAAGAATTTCTCTTTCAAATTATCTCACAAACCTGATCATCTACCCATGGCCTGGCAGTAAGGACAGGATTTTTAGTAAAAAAAGTTAGCAGGTGGATTTGACGCCCGCAGAGCCTGAACGTATACTTAACGGGCGCTGCAGACGTTCCGCATAAACCGTGGAATCGTTCTGCATTTTCTGAGTTCGAAATTTGATTAAATTTACCTTCGCGCGCTGCAGCGCCTGATAGCAGAGGTTTGGGATTAGCAGTACAATCTATTCGAGCACCATCAGGGCAAAGCAGGCGCTGACATAAAAGTAAAATAACGGCGGATCCGTTCTCGTGCTTCGGCCAGTGGGCTGCCGGCTCTTCTGAGGCGCGCAAAGGATAATTATTACCTGAAAATAAAAAACGCTTATAGAGCAAATATCACGCAGTTATATCAGGAGTTCATGAATGACCGGCACAGCAATAAAGCGAATTGCGGTTTTGACCAGCGGGGGTGACGCACAGGGTATGAATGCAGCTGTGCGCGCCGTAATCAGGACCGGATTGAATCGCGGTCTGGAAGTATATGCCATTTACGAAGGTTTCCAGGGGGTGGTAGAGGGCGGCGAACGCATCAAAAAAATGACCTGGGATTCGGTGGGCGGCATCCTGCCGAAGGGCGGTACCATCATTGGAACGGCGCGCTCGGACGAATTCCGCACCCGGGAAGGCCGTAAACGGGCCGCTCTCAATTTACTCCAGGCCGGCATCAACAGCCTGGTTGTGATCGGCGGAGATGGCAGTCTCACCGGTGGGTATATCTTCCACCAAGAGTGGGCCGACCTGCTGGACGAACTGGTTGCAGAAGGCCAGATCCAGCCGGAAGTCCGCGACCAGTATCCGGTCCTGTATCTCGTCGGGCTGACGGGCTCGATCGATAACGATATGATCGGCACCGATATGACCATCGGAGCCGACTCGGCACTCCACCGCATCACGGAAGCCGTTGATGCCATCAGCAGCACTGCAGCCAGTCACCAGCGCACCTTCGTGGTCAAAGTGATGGGCCGCAACTGCGGGTACCTGGCCCTGATGAGCGCCCTGGCGACCGGGGCCGACTGGGTGATGATCCCCGAATGTCCGCCGGATGTGGACAACTGGGAACAGGTTATGGTAGAGCGCCTGAAGGCAGGGCGCAGTGCCGGCCGGCGCGATTCCATCGTGATCATTGCCGAAGGTGCCCGCGACCGCAACGGCAATCCGATCGGAAGCACATATGTCTCCGAGGTGCTGGAGAAAGAACTCGGCGAAGAAGTGCGCGTCACCGTTCTGGGCCATGTACAGCGCGGCGGATCCCCCAGCGCGTTCGACCGCAACCTGGGCACGCGCTACGGATTCGCAGCTGTGGAGACGCTGCTGCAGTATGGTCCCGATTCTGTTCCCGTGATGATTGGTATGCGCGGCAACCGCATCGTTACCACGCCGCTGAAAGAATGCGTGGACCTCACGCGTTCGATGGAAACCTTACTTGCCAACCGCGAGTACGATAAGGCCATGGATCTGCGCGGCAGCAGCTTCAAAGAAGCATTCCAGACCCTGAAAACCATGCTGCGTGCCCTGCCCCACTCTCCGCAGCCCGGTCACCGGCCCCTGCGGCTGGCGATCCTGCATGCAGGCGCGCCTTCACCGGGGATGAATACCGCGGTGCGTGCTGCCGTCCGCATTGGTCTGGATAAGGGGCACACCATGCTCGGTGTGCAGAACGGTTTCCCAGGATTGATTGCCGGGGATATCCGTGAAATGGAGTGGATGAGCGTCAACGGCTGGGCGCCGATGGGCGGCTCAGAGCTGGGCACCAACCGCAAGATCCCCAGCGGGAGCGATTATTACGGCATCGCCCGCGCTATCGAAGATTTTAAAATCGACGGGCTGCTGATTATCGGCGGATGGACCGGGTATCAGGCCGCATATAATCTCCACCAGGCACGCGGCAGCTTTCCGTCTTTCAACATCCCCATCGTCTGCCTGCCGGCTACGATCAACAACAATCTGCCGGGTTCCGAATTAAGCGTCGGTGCGGACACAGCCCTGAACAGCATCGTCGAAGCGGTGGACAAAATCAAAGATTCTGCTGTGGCGACGCGCCGTGTGTTCGTGGTCGAGGTCATGGGACGCTACTGCGGTTATCTGGCGCTGATGAGCGGCCTGGCCACCGGTGCCGAACGAGTGTACATCAACGAAGAAGGCGTCACCCTGCGGGATCTGGTCGATAACGTCGAAAGCCTCATTCGCGATTTTCGCCATGGAAAACGCCTGGGCCTGATCATCCGCAGCGAGGCGGCCAATCCCGTGTATAACACGCCCTTTATGGTCGCCCTGTTCGAACAGGAAGGCGGCGAACTCTTTGATGTCCGCCAGTCCATCCTCGGGCACCTGCAGCAGGGCGGCAATCCTTCCCCGTTCGACCGTATCCTGGCCACACGCCTGGCCACACGCTGCATCGATTACCTCATCAGCAAAGCTGAAAAAGGCTCGTCCGAAAGCGCGTTCATCGGCTTACAGGGACGCGAAATGCTGTTCCACAATCTGGAAGACTTTCCGCGCATGGTCGACCTCGTTCACCAGCGCCCCAGGACGCAGTGGTGGATGGATCTGCGCCCTATTGCGCAAATCCTGTCACGCCCTGGTCCCTGGATCGAGGAGATGGAAAAAGAATTTCAAATCTGAGGTTAAAGAGCCCGTCGATACGGCGGGCTCTTGCTCTATCCATCCAATTCAATAACGGCTCGCATTTTTACAAGAGGAGGATATACAATGGATGCGCTGCCCGAATCCCCGCTTTCACTCTGGCTCGACACCTACGGCCCTTATCAACCAGAACCGCCGCTGACCGGCGAACATCGCGCAGACATCGCAGTCATCGGAGCCGGCTTCGCCGGGCTGACCACTGCCTATGAACTGAAGCGCGCCGATCCCTCCCTTCAGGTTGCCGTCCTGGAGGCCAGAACCGTGGGGTACGGCGCCAGTGGACGCAACGGCAGCTTCGCTATGACCGTGGTTGGATTGGGCTTCGGAACGACCGCCCTCATTCACGGCAAAGAGTTTCTCAAAGCTGCCCATACCTATATGGAGCGCGCCGTCGACACACTGGACGAGCTTATTCAGCGCGAGCACCTGGACTGCGATCGCATCCGTCCTGGTTTTCTGCGTGTTGCCACAACGCCAGCGTATGTGCGCCGTTTGCAGCACGATGTGGAACTGATGGCTTCGCTCGGCTTCTCGGGCATCGAATGGATAGATGCCGGGCAGACCCGTTCGATGGTTAATTCAGAATGCTATCTGGGTGCCATCTGGGAACCCCGGCTGCTGCTGGTCAATCCTGCCCGCCTTGTGCGTGCCGAAAAGCAGTTAGCCTGTCGATATGGGGTCCGGGTCTATGAAAATTCGCCTGTGACCTCGATCGAACGCCGCGGCCAGTTTATTCTCAAAACGCCCCAGGGCGTCTTGAAAGCGGACAAAATCGCCTTTACGGTGAACGCCTACTCCCATCTTTTCCCCGAGCTGCGCCGCAGGCAGATCCCTGCCTTCACCTACATGGTCGCCACGGAACCGCTAACCGGGGAGCAGCTCGCTCCCATCGGTTGGGAAGGCCAGCAGGGGGTTGAAGACGCCCGCAACCTGATTCACTATTACCGCATCACCCCCGACCGCCGCCTGGTCATGGGCGGTGGCCCCGTTGGGCTCACATTCGCCAACAACCTGCACGCCGACAGCAGCGAAAAAGCCTGGCGTCATCTGGAAGAGCACATTCATTTTCTCTTCCCCCACCTTAAAGGTATTCGTATTACGCATCGCTGGGGCGGCCCCTTCTCGGTGACCACAAGCCTCACCCCTGAACTGGGCTACCTGCACGACAAACAGGCCGTTTACAGCCTGGGATGCATCGGGCATGGGGTTTCAATGAGTCACCTGAACGCCCAAGTACTGCGTGATCTGCTCCTGGAAAGGCAGTCCGACCTGCTGGACTGCCCCTTCATCCATCACCGCTTCATTCCCTGGCCCCCGGAACCGCTGCGGATCGCGGCCGCAGTGGCCCTGCGGACTTACCTGCAGATTGAAGACGCCTGGTATGAACGCGGTCTGAAGGTGTAGATCAAACTGGGCGCCCTGTTGACCAGGGCGCCCAGAGTTTTTTCATCAGCTTGATGTCTGCGGCTTACCGGCTCGCAGCGTGAGCTGTTCGGCCGGGGAAAATGCCTGCGAGCGGATCAAGATCACGCTCACCAGAGCGGTGATCCCGGCGGCCGCGTAGATCATGGCGATGACCACAAACTGGTAGATCGCCGCATACACCGGATCTGCACCGGCCAGCACCATACCGGCCATCAAACCCGGGATCCACACGATCCCCAGCGAACGCAGGGTATCGATGCGCGGGATCATGCTGGCCTGTACCGCTGAACGCACAAAGCGCTGCACCGAGCGGTTCGGCGCTGCACCCAGGGCCAGCGCGGCTTCGATCTGCCCGGTGTGCGCTTCCACATCTCCCCGAAAGCGGTCCAGGGCCAGGGCACAGGTGTTCATCGAATTGGCGACCAGCATGCTTCCGACCGGAATCAGGGAGGTCAGGTCTTCGTCGATGACGCCGGCCCAGGTCATCAAAGCAATCACTGCTCCGGCGCCCACAGCGATGCCAGTCAGCGAAATACGAACGGCGCCCGGAATCCCGCGTGCCCGCCGCGCTGCAATGGCTCCAGCCGCAGCCACCATGCCGGTCAGAATCGCCAGGCCTGTCCAGCCCGGACCGCCAAACAGCAGTACCAGGATCGACCCTACAGCGATTATCTGGATCAACCCGCGCACCAGCGCAATCACGGTTTCACGTTCCAGGTGGATCTCCTGCCAGCGCGCCAGCAGCATGACGGCCAGCGCCAGCAGGACCGCCACCCCTGCCTGGGCTGCGCCCAGCATGATCTGGTTATCGAACAATCCTTCCAGCATCGCAGTCACTCTCCTCAGTAACAGCTTTCAAACGGCCGGACAACGATCAGCGTTGACTGGAGGCCAGTACTTCTTCAACCGGCCCGATCCGCACCTTTTTTCCCTTCTCCATAACCATCACCCGCTTCGACATGCGTTCCGCCTGCTTCATATCGTGCGTAACGATCACACAGGTCAGTTTTTCCAGGTCGATGATCTGGGCAATCAGCTCTTCCACATCGCGGCGTGACTCCTCGTCCAGGGCAGAGGTCGGTTCATCCAGCAGCAGGATACGCGGCCGGTTCGCCAGTGTGCGTGCTAACGACACCCGCTGGGCCTCCCCGCCAGAAAGACGACTCACATCCCGCTCCAGATAGCCGGGTAAGTTCACTTTCTCCAGCAGCGCCTCCAGCTGTTCCCGTTCCAGGTCCTCCCCTCGCTGCCGGGGGCCAAACCGCAGGTTTTCTTCTACCGTACCGGGGAAGAGAAAGGGCTGCTGCATGACCATCCCCACGATCCGCCGTAACTCTCGCGGCGGAATATCGCGATAATCGCGCCCTTCCAGATAAACCGTACCGCTGCTGGGTTCGTCCAGGCGGTTCAGCAGCCGGAGAAATGAGCTTTTTCCAGCGCCGCTGGGTCCGACGACCGCGAGCGTCTCTCCCCATCCGATTTCGACGCTCACGCCGTCCACAAGCCTTTTGTCATCCACAATGCGGGTCAGGTTCTCGGTGCGCAGCGCCGCTGTAGAGCTGGTCTGTTGATCCAATCCTGTGTCCATCGACATGCAAACCTCGCCTGTCTTTCTTTGTGTCTTGTGCAGTGGTATCCCTGGCAGCTGTTGATCTGCTCTTCGCTGCTGGCAGTAATCAGATCAATTCTACACGCAGCGTCGTTCAATAGTTAAGAAAAAAGAGAGCCGCTCAGTCCTGCGGCTCTCTGCCGGTTACCGGCGGATGATCCCCACCGATGGCACCATGCGGTCGAATGATACCCGTTCAAAACCGCGGCGCTCGCCGGGAGTGATTGCCCTGCCCCCGTAAAGCAGAGCCTGTGCCGAACCCCCACCGTCGAGGTTTACAGCCTGCTGTGCGCCAGCCTGTATCAGGTAGCCGGCCAGTTCGGTGAGTGTGGCACCCATGCTGTCCTTGCCCGCGATCCCGCCGCCTTTACTGACGCCTTCGACCATCACCAGCACCGGGCTGCCGTCTGGCCGCACGCCCAGCGCCGCCCGGGGATGCCGTGCGCTGTCCAGCCGGCTGTCAAAATCGGTGGGGACAACCCCCATAACCCTCTGCCCGTCGATCATCCGGCTCGGCCAGAACTGCTCTTCCCGCACCACGTCGCGATTGGTCAGATAGGGAGCCCCGTCCTTCACCAGCACCGGCCCGGTCTGGATGGCTTCCCGGATCCCGACATACTCGGGCCGGACAAACCGGTAGGAAAGGGTAATATTCGCCTTGAGAGCAGCCAGCAGGCGCGCCTCAACCGCCGCGGACAGTGCGCCCGGAGAAAATGAAATAGCAAAACCGTTCTGGGGCAGTTCCAGCCGGCCGCCCCGCTTCCAGGATACGATCCGGCGGTCAACGACCAGCAGTTCCAGCGCCCCGGCCTGTTCGAGTGTGCGTCCAGGGAGTTTCTGTGCACCGTTCTCTGCGCCGAAGTAGCGCGTATACAGATTCACATCGCCCGGCACCTGCGGATTGAGCAGGAAGGGAATCTGCTCGCCCTGTGCCATGCCGGCAGGGGCAAGCTCGATATTCTCCGGCAGGATGATCGCCAGATCGTTCAGATCGAATGAACCGACCTCCCAGCGGCCGTCGGCTTTCTGAAAGAACGCCCCGCGCCGGTAAAGCGGAGGCCTTTCGACCACCCCATCTCCGACCCACAGGTTGTAGGCCTCCCCCATCCCCGAATGGAAGCTGAAATAATCCTCGTCTTCGAGCAGAAAATAGCTGGTGTTGAAGATCAACCGCGGGCGCGAGCGCCAGTACTCATCCACCAGGAAGCCAAAGCGGTCGACCGGGGCCAGGTCGTGCTGCACATCCAGCTGATCCTGGCTGAAATCCACATCCTCGGGTACTGGCAGAAATGGACCTCTGGAAAACAGGATCCCATCCGGCCCTGAAAGGTCCAGGCAGGCCTGCAGGCGCTTCTGCCATACCTGCTGGTCCGCCGGGACGGCTGGCTGCCATTGGCCGCCTTTAATCCGGACCCATCCCTGCTCGAATGCTTTCCTCAGGACGTAAGTTAAAAATGAGTTGGTGCTCAGCAGCACCTCCCCATCCTCCGTCCCCGGGTCTAGTTCTGGCAGGCTGCGGCTTAAAGGCTCATCGCGCTCCAGGCGGTTAAAGGCGACGACCATCGGTCTGTCCGCACCGCGTTTAACCGCTTTCAGCCAGCGAAAATCGGCGCTCTCGTTCAAACGAACACCGCGATCGCTCTGACAGATATCGCGAAAGACCAGCCGGTCCGCTGGAAGGTCGAATGTGATCACTTCAGAAAAGGATCCATCCGCATGTGTGATCGTTTGCTGTTTTTTGGTCAGTACAGGGAAATCGTTCGTCATTGGATTAGCAGTTCAGTTTTCATAAATCAGGCTGCGGCCCCAGTCGACCAGTTCCCTGGCCTTCTCAGGCGTGTCCGCCTCGGCGAAAATGCGCAGCACAGGCTCTGTGCCCGAGAAGCGCAGCAGCAGCCAGTTATCGTTTTCCAGCAGGAATTTCGTCCCGTCTAAATGGGAGACCGAGCAAACCGGGTAAGGACCGATTGCCTTAACCGGTTTTTCTGCCAGTCTTTTAGGGATGATAACCTTCATCTCTGAGGTAGCGGCGACATTCAGTTCTGCCGTGTACAGGCGCCCGGTGATGGCATAAACCTGTTCAATCAGCTCCGAGAGGGTTTTTCCGCCGCTGGTAGCGAGCATCTCGACGACCAGTGCAGCCGCCAGAATGCCGTCCTTACCCAGGATGTGCCCGCGAATCGTTAAACCACCGCTGCTCTCCCCGCCCAGCAGGGCGCTGGTTTCCTGCATGGCGGAAATAATATATTTAAAGCCCACCGGCGTTTCCACGGCACGCTCGCCGAAATGGGCTGCGAGCCGGTCCAGCAGGTGTGTGGTCGCCAGATTGCGGACCACAGCGCCGCGTTCTCCGCGCTTTTCATGCAAGTAATAGTAGAGAAGCAGCAGCAGGTCGTTGACGGCGATGTAATTCCCCTGCTCATTGACGATCGCGATCCGGTCGGCGTCCCCATCGGTCGCCAGGCCCAGGTCGTAGTGACCATCGCGCACAATGGTAGACAGCAGTCCCAGCGCATGGGTGTCGGGCGCCGGGGAGCGCCCGCCAAAAAGGGGATCGCGCCGGCCGTGGATCGTTACCACCCGGCAGCGCGCTTCGGTCAGGATGATGTCCAGGGTGACCTGCCCGACCCCGTACATCGGGTCTATCACCACTTTCAATCCGGCGTCACGGATGGCGTTCAGGTCGATCAGCGACTCCACCGCGTCGACGTAGGCGTTGGTGTAATCAGACTTCCGGATAACACCCGCGGCCAGTGCAAGATCGGCTTCGATCTTTACCACATCCTGTGAACTCAGCGCATTCGCACTGGCCTCGATCTCGTCCGTCTCATCGCTCAGCAGCAGCGAGCCGTCGCTGCGGAAGACCTTCAACCCGTTCCATTCCGGTGGATTATGGCTGGCCGTAAACGCGAGCCCGTATGCCACATTTTCAAGATCGCTGGCAAAGGTGATCATGGGTGTGGGAGCCGGTTCTTGAAGCAGGATTACGGGAATATTATTACCGGCGAAAACCTCCGCCGCGGCCCAGGCCGCCCGGTCGGAAAGAAAGCGGTGGTCATAGCCGATCAGCACGCCCTGATCCTCAGCGTTCTGCGTGATGATGCGGTTAGCGATCGCCTGGCACAGGCGGCGCACATTGTGCATGGTGAAGCCTTCGCCAATGACCGCCCGCCAGCCGCCGGTGCCGAAGTGGATCTCGCTGTGCTCTTCGGCCCGTGCCGGGCGCAGGTACCGCTTCTGCAGGATGAACTCCGCCTTCTCCAGGTCTTGCGGATTATTAATCCCCAGGATTTCGTCCGGGTCGTATGAGCAGTAGTTGGTCACCCGGCTGCCGGAGCGGATCAACCGGTGGACGATATCGGTGAGCAGCACCGTCCCTCCGGCGGCGCCCTGTTCCAGCCACTTAAGCGCCGGGAACAACTGCTCTGCCCGGGCAACATACGCGCCAACGTTCAACTCGCGGATCGAGCGCACCTCAGGAGAAGCATTCGCATCCTCGATAATATCGACAATGCGGCCGGACTGGTCCCGCACGATCCGCCCATAAGGCAGAGGAAGATCGGTTATCGCGGTGAAAATCGTCAGGTCGGCTTGCTTCAAACGGTGGCGGTTAATCATCCCCAGGATCGAAGCCGGCCGGAATAAGGGCGTGTCGCCGTAAAGGATCAGCAGGTCTCCTTCATATCCCTGCAGAGAGGCGGCCACCTGCAGCACAGCATGCCCCGTTCCGAGCAGTTCTTCCTGAAGTACATAGTTATAGCCGCTGCCCAGGTGCTCAATCACCTTCTCCTGCTGGTAACCGACAACCACGTAGATCTCCTCGCGCGGCAGCAGCCGGTTGACCCCATCCATGATATAGTCAATGACCTTTTTCTCGCCCAGAGGCTGCAGAATGCGAAAGAAAGGATCTTCACTCCCGGTCGACTCTCCCGGTCTCGCGGCCAGTACAATGGCTTTCATTGGGCGTTTATCTGCAGACTCAGACATGAAACACCTCATTTCAACCCGGTGGTTGCAATACCCTGGACGATATAGCGCTGTGCAAAGATATAGATGATCAGCAACGGTAGAATCGATACCACCGCAGCCGAGAGCAGCAGATGCCACTGGGCGCCGTACTCGTTCTGGAAGGTCGTCAGGCCGATCGTCACCGTGCGCAGGTCCGAATCGGAAATGTAGAGCACTGGACGCAGCAGTTCATTCCAGTTGTTGATGAAGGCAATCAGAAACAGCGTGGTCATCGCCGGAAGTGAGAGGGGCAGGTAGATATGGCGGTAAATTTGAAATACTGAAGCCCCGTCCAGGAGGGCTGCTTCTTCCAGTTCAACCGGAATGCTGGAGAAGAACTCTCGCAGCATAAAAGTGCCAAAGGAAGCCACCAGGAAGGATGGCACGATCAGCGGCAGGTAAGTATCGAGCCACTTGAGCTGCGCCATGAGCAGGAACTCTGGAATGATCACCACTTCGGTGGGCACCATGGTCGTGGCCAGCAGCAGGCCAAACAGGATATACTTGCCGCGGAACTCCATTCTGGCAAAAGCAAACCCGGCCAGAGAAGCCGTAATAAGCTGGCCGATCGCCGCCATGGTAGAGACGAACATGCTGTTGCCGATGTAGCGCACGAAGTTGTAGCGTGTCAGTACTTCGATGTAAGAATCCCACATCCCCGGCTTGAACAGCAGGTCCGGAACCAGCGTTGGAGGGATGGCGAAGATTGCGCCGCGCGATTTGAAGGTCGTAATCACCATCCACAGGAATGGGAAGATGGTGGTGAATGCGAAAACTGACAGCACCAGATAAGAGAACAGGTTGCGGAAAAAACGAGGTCGCAGTATAGACATCTTGAGTTCCCCTTCCTACAGCGCGTAGGTGACCAGACGATCCTTGAGTTTGAACGAGACAAACGTCGCTGCCGCAACCAGAATCAGCAGTATCATCGAAATCGCTGAGGCATATCCCATTCGCTGGTAAATAAATGCGTTCTGGTAGACATAATAGGCCAGGGTGGTCGATGCGAAGTTCGGCCCACCTCCTGTCATCGCATAAGTAACATCGAACGTCCTGAACGCATCGATCACGGTGATGATGAACGCAAAAAAGGTGACTGGGGAGAGCAGCGGCAGGGTAATCTGAATGATTTGCTGCAGGCGGTTCGCCCCGTCAATTTCGGCCGCCTCGTACAGGTCCGCCGGGATCGACTGCAGCCCGGCAAGGAAAATCATCATCAGGAACCCGGAGTACTTCCAGATGGCCACGATGGCGATCGCGATCAGAGCATAGGTGGGAGAACTCAACCAGGCCGGCGGATTGCTCACATTGAACCAGCGCGTCAGGATGCTGTTCAACACGCCAAAGCGCGTGGCGAAAATCCAGTTGAAGGCCATGGCAATGGCGACCATTGTGGTCACATAAGGCATGAAGAACAGGCCCCGGAAAAACGCAATGCCCTTCAGTTTCTGGTTGACCAGCACTGCCATGATAAAGGCCAGTATCATCACACCAGGCGTAAATATGAGGATGAACACCACGGTGTTTCTCAGCACCAGCCAGAAGTACTGCGAGGCAAACAATTCGCGAAAATTACCCAGGCCGATAAAAACAGGCGCAGTGGCGACATTCCAGTTCGTAAATGAAGCAAACACGGCTGCCGCGATCGGCCCCAGGCGAAAGACGAATAAGCCCACAATCATCGGCAGCAGAAACAGATAGGGCGTGATTTTGCGATAGCGCATGGAAGATGTCCTCGCTGTGCAGGTTAAATTGGGTCCCAGGAGAGCGTTTTTCCCCTGGGACCCGGTCATTCCGGACAGGAGGGCAGCCAGGCCCCCGTCCCTGGCTGCCATTAATGGTAAAGCCGTACCCGGCCTACGGATAGTAACGTTCCAGGACGCTGTTCGCGTAAGCGGTCACGTTTTCGATCGCTGTCTCGAGGTCGATCTCACCGTTGAACACGGAGTTCAACTGGCCTTCGAGACCGGCGCCATCTGTGTAGCCGCGCCACTCACCCCAACCGGGTGTGTAGGAGGTCGGGCCTGTGTAGTTCGCCCATTCCAGGAGGAATTCTTTATTGTCAGGCTGCTGTCCCAGTTCCAGGAACTCTTCGGATTCAGCAACGGGCCGGTAGATTGGGATTTTGCCGGGGAAGGTCAGATCGATGGTGCGTTCCGGACCGGTGATGTACTTAATGAACTCCCATGCTTCGTCAGGATGCTCGCAGGACTTGGCGATCGCCAGGTTGTCAGGCCATCCGTAAGCGGTGTCGCCTTCGGCCTTGGGACCGCGCGGGATCGGAGCCACACGCCACTGGAAGCTGTCGCCGCCAACCTCACGGTTGCTGCTGATATTCCAGGCGCCGTCCACCCACATGGCTGCCATGCCCATCGGGAACACGTCCTGCTGGCGTACGCCTTCCATCTCTGCCGGGGTCGGAGCAACTTTGTGCTCGTGAATCAGCGAGTTCAGGAAAGCCAGCGCTTCAATGGCGTTCTCATCGGGCGCGAAACGGGTCTTTTCCGGATTAAGCAGGCGGCCGTTGTTCTGGTAAACCCAGGATTCAATATGAGCGTAGCGGCCGTAAGCCCAGAAACCGTACTGGTCGATCACGTCGTCGCCGTTATCATCCTTGGTCAGTTTCTTGGCAGCATCCAGGAACTCGTCCCAGGTCCAGCCCATATCCGGGTAAGGAATGCCTTCCGCATCGAATGCGTCTTTGTTGTAGAAGAGCACGGTCTCAACAAAAGCAAACGGGAAGGAGTGCATATTCCCGGTCTCTTTGTTGCGCACCACGTCAAAGACACCGGTGAAGTACTCATCAGGGTTGATGTCCCGGTCAACATAGTGCTGGATGTCGAGCAGCAGATCGTTCATAATCCACTCATCGACAAAGCCCGAGCTCATGCTGAACACACAGGGGAGATTGTTGGATGCCGACATTGCGCTCAGCCGGGTCCAGTAGTCAGGAGTGCCCACCACTTCCATCTCGACCTTGATGTTGGGATGGTCCGCCATGAACTTATCCACGACGAGCTGCTCGATTTCCTCAAAAGAAGGATCCCACATGAAGTAGCGCAGGGTTACCTCTTCGGCTTCTGCGGGTTCTTCTGCAGGTTCCTCTGCCGGTTCTTCGGCGGCCGGAGCTTCAGCGGGCTCCGCTTCATCCGGGGCCTCGGTCGGCTCTGCTGCAGCAGGCTCCTGTTCTGCCGGTCCGGCAGGGGCGCTGGTCGGCGTGCTGCCAGCGCAGGCGCTCAGGAGCAGCGAGAGCACGATGAGTACAGCCAAAATCCATGAGATGTTTTTCCGGTACATTTCTCTCCTCGATTGAAAAAAATATGGGTTTCGCGCATACGTCCAGTCTGGCACAGCCTTTCTGGAGTATTCCCCTGTTCGGGCTGGTCAGTGATATGAAGGTCTATTAGATTGGGCGCTGCCTCCTTTCGGTTTAGCTCTGGAAAACCTGGTCGATCGCCAGGATTCCAATCCCTTTTAAACCGGCCTCACGGCCGAGGGTTGAACGGTACATCTGAACTTCGGGGAGATAATACTGGAAAGAATGGCGGCTGACAGCTTCTTTTACGAGCTTAAGGAAAAAGTCATCATTTCCGAACAGCTCGCCGTCGAAAATGATGACCTGTGGGTTAATCAGGTGAATGGTATTCGAGATGGCAATACCCACCCACTCTGCACATCTCTGTATCACGTCCAGACAGTCCTTCTGCCCTGAACGGGCTGCCTGAAGAACATCCTCAAGCGAGGCTACCTTCTGCCCTGCGCATCTCTGGCGAACCGCATCTAAAATAACATCACTGCTGATCAACCGGGTCAGGCAGCCCCGGCTGCCGCAGTGGCACGGCGGCCCATCGGGGAGGATGGTCATGTGCCCAATTTCAGCGGCGCTGATGCGTGTGCACGGGAAAATTTTGCCGTCCAGAACAATCCCTGCACCGACGCCGTTCCCGGCAAAAAAGTAGAGCAGGCTCGATGCTCCCTTCCCGGCGCCAAAATAATACTCGCCTAAAGCGGCGACATCCTCGCTGTTGTACAGCAGGGCCGGAAGTCCATAGCGCTCCTGCAGTAGTTCGCCGAGAGGAAGGCCGCAGATTCCTATCCCGGTAAAAATCACCATTCCGGCGGTGCTGTCGATCAGACCCGGCAGGCTGAGTCCGATAGCAAGCGCTTTCTCCAGGCCGACTCCCGATTCCTCGATCAACCGGTCGATGATATCGAAAATCGCCTCCGTCATTTCTTCCCCGCTGGATAATTCGCGGGAATGTTTGACGCTGGCAACGAGGTGACCGGTCAGGTCCAGGACGGCTGCCTGAAAAATGCGCTGCCCGAAGATGCTGGATACGTCGACGCTGATGATGTAGCGGCTTCCGGATTTGAGATTCAGGAGAACTGGGGGGCGGCCGCCGGAGGAAACGCCGGGGCCGGTTTCTTCTACCAGCCCGCGCGCAATCAATTCCTGAACGGCCATAGTTACCGTAGAAGGACTGAGCTGCAGGTTGGCGGCGATCTGCTGGCGTGAGATTGGAGCTGACCGCCGGATCTGCTCCAGGATCGCAGCTCGATTGGCGCTTTTTATATCCTGCTGGTTAGAAGCATGCATTAGAAACTAAGTTTTTTCGATGCAAGAAGTAATGCGATTGTAACCAGCCTCTATCTCCGTGTCAAGAAACTTGAACAGCTGCAGAGTAATGCTCCATGGATTTGATCAACAGAGCAGGAAAAATTGCACGGTTCCCCAGCCGGGTATAATTCTAGAAAAGACTTTTTAATCACCCTGAACCGCAGCATCTGGAGAACGCCCGGTGAACACACAACTCCCGCAGCTCGAAAGCCCGGAAAGTTCTTCCCCCATCATCACGCGCGCAGTCGCTGCCGGCCTGCGCGGCGAGTACTGCGACAGCTACATTTTTCCCGCCTGGCAGCGCAGCCTCCTGGGTTTGCTGGGCAGACTGCCTCCTTCTGCGGCTCGCTTTGCGATCTCGCGCTTCCAGACGCTCAGCGGGCTGGATCCCGCCCGCCTGGACCGGTTCTCAATAAACGATCTGATTCGGGAACGGCTGCAGGATTACGCCAGCCTCCAGGGACCGTTCCCTGCCATCGTCATGGGCGCAGGTCTGGGCGGTGCCAGCGCCCACCTTTCGCTTGCCCTGGGGGCGCCATTCCTGCCCCAGGCATTTGTCACCACGCTGCGCGGCGGCTCTCCGGATGGATGCACGCTCCGGTATTATGAACGATCCGCTTCTCGGGCCATGCGCATCGCCGCGCAGAACAGGCAGTTAATCACCATCCAGCATTTTGACCCGGTTCATGACGGCTGGTTAACCCGCTTTGTGAACCATCTGCGCTTCAAATTGATTGACCTTCCGGAGGCGTATAAGGACTATATTCACTCGCATCTCGCCCCCGGCGGTGCAGTGTGTTTCCTGGACTGTCGGGCGCAGTGGCTGCGCTTCCGTGTGGCAGAACGCAGCTTCTTCCAGGTCGGTGGTTGGGGCGACCTGTCTCCACAGGAGTTTATCGACGGAAGTTCGCGGCTGCAGGAGTACTGCCGTCAGGCAAAGCTGTCTGAATGCGGGTGGCGCCTGGAAGGCTTTCCCCTCGAAAGCGGCCCGGAATCAGAATGGGGCGTCGAGCCCGGGCTGGGGGAAGCACTGAAGGCATTCTGTGAGGCGCATGGTTATCGTTTTGTGCGCATTGCCCTTCCTGAGCCGCACGATTATTCTCGCCTGGCCTACCTGGCCACGCTCAAGCGGCTGGAAAAAGAAGGGCGCCGGCCCTCGGGTATACTGGTCGAGATGTTCAGCCAGTACGACGCCACCGCAGTCGAGCGCGCCGGGCTGCTGCCGCTGTGGCTGATTTTCAACACCTGGGACAGCCTGCGCTTTCTGCAGCAAATGAGGTCGTCCTTCCCTGCAGATCGACCGGTTTTCTTTTCACCCCTGTCCACCTTCACCCTCACACCCGACATGGTTCCCTGGAAGGCCTGGGAGCAGGTCCTGGAAGGACTGGATTGGACGAACATCGGCACCCGCCCCAGCCATTACCCGTCCGATGCCCTCGCTCTGGTTTCCTGGGCGCAGCCGCTGCGCAGCTGGATTGAGAAAAATGCAGCTCCCCTGCAGTGCCACCTGCTGGCGGAGGAACTGCAGGAGATCGCCGCGGAACTGCAGCCGGCCCAGAAACGTCTTTCAAATGAATGCAGGGAGTAAAAGGACCCCGGTACCATACAGGCTGCCTTTGTGATAAACTTACACGCCAGTCTGATCGGTTCCAATCAGCGACCAGAAATCCTGGATGGTATGGTCTTTAAACGTTCTTTTTTTATAACTCTCGGGATCGTCAGCCTGCTGGTGTTGGCCTTCGGTGCAGGCTATTTTTTCCGCGATTACCGCTCTTCAGCCCTGGAACGCTTCACCATTTTCGCCAGCGCCTATGAAATCCTTCAAAAGAACGGGCTGAAGGAAATCCCCACAGATGGTCCGGATATCGAATACGGCATGATCCGCGGCATGCTGGAAGCCTACGGAGATCCCTATACCATCTTCGTGGAGCCTACCAGACATGAGCTGGATACAAACGCCCTTCAGGGCAGCTACGGCGGTATCGGCGTGGATTTAATGCAGGATTCCGAAGGCCGCTGGCTTCTCTACCCCTACCCGGACAGCCCGGCAGCCAGAGCAGGTGTCCTGGAGGGCGACTGGCTGGTAGCCGTGGATGGCACGCAGATCCTGCCCGAAACATCGGCCGAGGAGCTGCAGTCCGCCATACGTGGGCCGGTCGGGCGGCGCATACGACTGACCATTGCCCATCTACCCGACACGTCACCCGTGGAGATCTCGATCCGCCGGGAGGAAATCGCCATCCCCTCGCTCACCTGGCGCCTGGATAGCGATGACCCCCGGGTGGGGATTATCGACATCAATCTGATCGCTGCCAGTACAACAAAAGAAATTCAGGATGCCGTAGAAGATCTTCAGAACCGTCAGGCCGCTTACTTTGTGCTGGATCTGCGCAGCAATCCCGGCGGGCTGCTGACTGCAGGCGTGGATATCGCCCGCCTCTTTCTCAAGGACGGAGTCATCATCCAGCAGCAGTACCGCGGCCGGGATGTCGAGACTTTCCGGGTGGAAAGGCCGGGACCGCTGTCAGATATTCCACTGGCCGTGCTGATCGACGGCAGCAGCGCCAGCGCCGCGGAAATTATTGCCGGTGCGTTACAGGCGCACAACCGGGCGATCCTGGTGGGCTCGCCGTCCTTCGGTAAGGATACAATCCAGCTCGTGTTCAACCTGCCCGACGATTCCAGCCTGCATGTCACCGCCGCGCAGTGGTGGATCCCCAATCTGGAATACTCCCTCAGCGAAAACGGCCTGCAGCCGGATATCCTGGTGACGCCGCCCTCCGTCGACTCGTCTCCCGGCCAGGATGATGTCCTCCAGGCGGCCGTAACAGCCTTAACACAGGAAAACTGAAGCGTATATGCAGCCCAGAAGAAACTACACGCACCCACAGCGTTATTCCGAACCCACACACCCGTGGACTGAAACGCGCATTAATGCTGTGCAGGAACCTTATTATGGTCCTTACCAGCCCCAGGATCCGATAGCCTATGCGTATCCCCGGCCGCGCCGGCGCGCGCGGCGGCTGGGATGCGGCTGTATCCCCCTGCTGCTGCTCGCCTGCCCGATGCTCATGTTGCTGGCCCTGTATTTCCTCTTCCCGTCACGCACCAACATCCTCGTCCTGGGCATCGACTACACCGACCCGAATAACGCCGTTGCACGCAGCGATACGATCATCCTCACCACCATCAACCCCCTCCAGCCTTATGTGGGTATGCTTTCCATCCCCCGGGACCTGTGGGTCAGCATTCCCGGTTTTGGCGAAAACCGCATCAACACCGCCCATTTCTTCGCCGAAGCCCAGCAGGCTGGCAGCGGGCCAGCGCTGGCGATGCAGACGATAAGGCAGAACTTCGGGGTGGATGTCGATTATTACGTTCGCGTCCGCTTTGAGAGCGTGCGTGCCATTGTCAACGCCATGGGCGGGGTGACCATCGATATGCCCGAGCCAATGGCAGGCTACCCGGCCGGCAGACATCACCTCAACGGCAACAAAGCGCTTGCCTTTGCTCGCAGCCGCGCTGGCGCCGACGATTTCTTCCGCATGGAGCACGGCCAGCTCCTGGTGAAATCCATGATCCGGCAGATGCTCAATCCGGTCACCTGGCCGCGCCTCCCGGCTGTCGCCCTGGCGACCCTTGATTCCATCGACACCAACGTACCAGTATGGCTCTGGCCGCGGCTGGGGCTGGCCCTGCTGCGTGCCGGCCCGGATGGCATCGACAGCCGCACGATCAACCGCAATATGGCTCAGGGGATCATCACGGACCAGGGCGCCAATGTCCTGCTCCCCAACTGGAATCTGATCAACCCCGTCCTGATGGAGATGTTCGGCCAGTAAAGTCAAGCATGCCTGGCAGTTTGTCCGGGGAACAGCGACTGGATATGTTAGAATTTCTGCGATGAATGTAAAAATCGTTGCCCGCAACCGAAAAGCCGGCCATGAATATTTTTTGCTTGAGAAACTGGAAGCAGGCATTGCACTGCAGGGAAGCGAGATCAAATCGATCCGCGCTGGACAGGTGAGCCTCGCCGAGGCCTACGTCCGCGTGGACGGGGAAGAAGCCTGGCTGATGGACTGCCACATCGCGCCCTACGACCAGGCCAGCTACTTCAATCATGATCCGCGGCGCCCCCGAAAACTGCTGCTGCATAAAACAGAGATCCGCCGGCTGTGGAACGAAGTGCGCCAGAAAGGTGTCACGATCGTCCCCCTGCAAATCTATCTTAGGGACGGCCGGGCAAAAGTTGAAATCGCGGTGGCGAAAGGTAAGAAGCTCTACGATAAGCGCCAGGATATCGCCAGACGCGATGCCGAGCGCGAGATTGAGCGTAGTTTGAAGCGCCGCGGTTGAAATCCTACCTGAACAGGGACAGGCCTATTCAGACGCTCTCCAGACCTTCAACCATTGGCGGTATCAACCGCCTTCCCCCTTCAGAAAAACGGGATATCTACACGCGCATCATCCCTCCGCAGCTTCTGGAGCGTTTCAGCATTCAACTCGACGGAAGCGGCGAGCAGGGAGATTTCGAGCTGGTACTAAACGCACCGGACGGTAGTTCAAGCGCTGAGATGTCCCTTTACCACAAAAAAGGTTTCCCGGATCCGGTGCTGTACGGGCACATCACCGACACGCTCAGCGGCCAGATCCATATCCTGCTCTACATTCTCAATGACCCGGAATCGCCGCGCTTCCCCGTAGATCGCATGCCCGACGGCTCCCCCACACGCTTCGGCATCCTCCAGCGCAATATCCAGGCCGAGATAGAGGCCATGGAGTATGGTCTCTCTCCCGGCCAGGTTCGCCGCGGCCTGCGTATGCTGGGTGAGGCAATCCAATCCTTTGAGAGTTTTGTCAGCCACCTGGGGCATGACATTTACTTTGTAGAGCCGCTTTACTATCACAACGCTGTCATATTCGAGAAATACGGTTTTGCCTATACGAAAGGACGCAGGTTGATGGAGCGAATTCAGGCAGGTTTCTCTCCCAGCGGCGACCTCCTCGCCGCCCTGGACGGCTCTACGCCTTTCCGCTCGCCCAAAGCGGCCAACAGCATCCGCCTGCGCTCCTGGGCTATTCACGATGGTATCCTGGGTGAACCTTTCACCGGCGTGACCATGCACAAGCAGATAGGAAAATCCGCCGGTATCCAGACGTGTACAGGCTGCGACTGGTAACTTATATATCCCGGTTTCTGCGTTCATCACGGTATGCTTCAAAACAATTTCATTGCCCTCGTAGTAACCTTCATCTTGGCAGTTATCTGGCTGCGCATTAACGACTTCGCCGCCCACCGCGGCTGGATCAGCTCAGACATCAGCCGCAAACTCATCCATATCGGCACCGGTCCGCTGTTTGTGCTCTGCTGGCTGCTCTTCGATGACAGCCCTTCCGCCCGCTTTCTTGCGGCCCTGATCCCTCTGGCGATCACCATGCAGTTCCTCCTGGTCGGCCTGGGGGTGATCAGGGATGAAGCCGCCGTGAAGGCGATGGCACGCAGCGGCGACCGGCGCGAGATCCTGCGCGGCCCCCTTTTTTACGGCATTGTCTTTGTGCTGCTCACCATTATTTACTGGAAAAACAGCCTGATAGGGATAACGGCGCTGATGCTGCTCTGCGGCGGTGACGGGCTGGCGGATATCATCGGCCGCCGCTTCGGCCGGCTCGCCCTCCCCTGGAATTCCCAAAAGACCTGGGCAGGCTCCATGGGTATGATCCTGGGCGGCTGGCTGTTTGCCGCGCTCATTCCGGTCGCCTACCTGGCCACAGGAGAAATCTCTGGCGTGTTTTCAGCCTTTCTCCCCGCCCTGACCATCATTGCGCTGGCAGGTGCAGCGGTGGAATCGCTGCCCACCGGTGACTACGATAACCTCACCGTTCCCCTGGCAGCCCTGCTGCTTGGGCATCTCTTGCTCCCCACAGTTTAGGAGGACATGGAATGCTGCTGATCGATGGAGCTCACCTGACGATTGAAGACGTTGTCGCAGTAGCCCGCCAGGGCCGTCCGGTGGGGTTGGATCCGGCTGCGCGCCAGCGCATGCAGCGTGCCTATGAATGGGTGCAGGAGATCACAGCAGCCTCCCGGCCGGTTTACGGTGTCAACACCGGCTTTGGCATCTTCGCCGATCGCCGGATTCCGCCGGATGCGTCCGCTCTCCTCAGCCGCAATCTGATCCTCAGTCACGCGGTCGCCACCGGTCCGGATCTGCCCGAGGAGGTGGTGCGCGCGGCCATGCTCATCCGCGCCAACACCCTGGCCATCGGGAACTCGGGGGTCAGCCCGCAGGTTGTTGAGACTCTGCTCGAAATGCTCAACCGCGGTGTTACGCCTCTGGTACCGTCGCAGGGATCCCTGGGGTCATCCGGCGACCTGGCTCCCCTGTCGCATCTGGCGCTGGTGTTTACCACCGGCGAAGATGACCTCGAAGAGGAATCGGGCTGGGCCCTGTACCAGGGTGTGCGCATGACGGGAAAAGCAGCCATGCAGGCTGCCGGTATCCCCCGCCTGGTGCTGGGGCCCAAAGAAGGGTTGGCAGTGAATAACGGCGCGACCTTCTCAGCCGCTATCGCTGCCCTGGCCGTCTACGATTCCGCTCATTTACTCGAGGTCGCCGAGGTGTCTTTGGCCATGAGTCTGGAAGCCCTAATGGGCGTTTCCGACGCCTTCGACCCGCGCCTGCATGCCGCCCGCCGTCATCCCGGCCAGCAGAAAGTGGCGGAGCGGGTGCTCCGCCTGACACGCGGCAGCACGCTGCTGGATGCTTCCGGGCGCGTACAGGATGCCTACTCACTGCGCTGTGCGCCACAGGTGCAGGGCGCCGCGCGTGATACGCTGGAACACGTCTGGCAGGTTGTCGAGCGTGAAATCAACGCTGTTACGGACAATCCTCTGCTCTTTGGCCCTGGTGAGGCGATCTCCGGCGGCAATTTCCACGGTGAACCGGTGGGGATGGCGATGGATTTTCTGGCCATCGCCATGGCTGAGGTCGGCGCGATCTCCGAACGCCGCATCTTCCGCCTGACCGACAGCAAGCTGAATCACGGTCTGCCTCCCATGCTCGTCGATAATCCCCAGGCTGCCGGGCTGAATTCCGGCATGATGATGCCGCAGTACACAGCCGCTTCCCTGGTGCTCGAAAACCAGACACTGGCCAATCCCGACTCCGTCCACTCCCTGCCGACATCTGCCGAGCAGGAAGACCACAACGCAAACTCCATGACGGCTGCCCGCCATGCCCGCCAGGTGATCGAAAATACGGCTCACATCCTGGCGATCGAAGTCTACTGTGCGGCTCGCGCCCTGGATTTACGCTGCCGCCTCTCCCCGGGCTGTTCGCTCGGTTCGGGCGTATTACAGGCTTACCAGGCGGTGCGCAGCAGAGTCCCATACCGTCCGGGAGACGCCTGGTGGGGGCCTGAAATCGAAAAGGTGCACCGCCTGATCCTTGAAAAGGCGTTCATTCCGGATTGACCGCTTACCTTTGTCATCCAGTGGCTGTCCTTTTTCGCGTGTAAATCAGCAATTTTAATGGTCCATTCATACACGTTGACAGTTCACGCTTTTTCGCTATACTTATTTTGTCTGACAGTGTTATCAGGGGGATGGTCGAGCAGACGAGGGGGGTGAAGTAATTCTGGGCCGCATCGCAATCCCGTTTTCGCAGCCTGATTACGCTTCCATCAAGATTTCACTACACCTGAGCGTACATCGCCGTATGCAGCGCGGACGATTACGACGGCCATTTACTGCTGCACCGCCCGGCATTTCAGCCACTCTGGCAAATACTGTACGCCAGAATCAGCGCAGCTGCAGGAAGCTCCGCCTCTGGGCACTACGCTTGAGGTGGAGGTGTTCGCGTTTTCCCTCTTCACAGGCAAAGAGGAGGTGAGGCACAAAGCAGACGATTTTCTACATTCGAATTCATATAGCACAGCAGCAGGAGGTGCGCCAGGCCTGATCACGATCGAAGGGGGAATTGAGGTTTGATGTTGTCCTTTCAGCGTGGAAAGGACTCGATCGATGTAAAGGAGAATCAAGATGAAAAAAACTTCTATGTGGTGGCGCGTTCTCACCATTTTTGCGCTCACCGTTCTGGTATTGGGCCCTGCCGGCGCAGGACAGGGGGTTATCGCCGCCGGGACTTCACCAGCTCCGCTAAAGCAAACGGATCCCCCACCAGAATTTCAACTCGCCGACCAGCAGCTGCAGGTCTCTCAGGTTCAGGATGGAGTGAACCTGGAGGGGGCGGCCTTCACCAGTGACGGGCGAGTACTGGTGATCGTCGAGCTTGCTGAACCGCCCCTGGCGCTCTATTCGGGAGGAATCCGCAGTCTGGCCCCGACCAGCGTGGAGGCGACAGGCAGCACAAAACTGCAGGTCGACGCTCCGGCCGCCCAGGCCTATGTAAATTATCTGAGAGCCCGACAGGATGCCTTCATCGCATCCGCAGCCCAGATTTCATCCAATGTAACTGTAAACTTCACATACAGACCGCCTTCAACGGGGTGGCCATCGCCATCGAACCCGACCGGGTGAATGAACTGCTGAAACTACCAGGCGTGCGCCGGGTGTACCCGGATCAAATCCAGACCATAAAGCTAAATGCCAGTACACCGCTGATCAATGCTCCCGCCGCATGGGAAGTGCTCGGCGGGCAGGATCAGGCCGGTTCGGGCGTTTTTGTTGCCGTGATCGACTCGGGAATCTATCCCACCAACCCCATGTTTGCCGGCGACGGCTTTACAATGCCGTCCGGTTACCCACGCGGTTTCTGTGAGATCAACCCCAGCGATCCTGACTTTCAATGTACGAATAAACTGGTTGCTGCCCGTCACTATCCTCCTCCGATGGGCTCGATCAGCGTTCATCCTGAGGAAGTACTGACCTCACCTCTGGATGTGGATGGTCATGGTTCCCATGTGGCAGGAATTGCAGCCGGCCGCCGGGTGACCATTGACACAAGCGACCCCTTCAACAACATCACGGTGCCTGAACCGGTAGAAATTTCCGGTGTGGCGCCGGGTGCTTATCTCATGGCCTATAAGGGCCTCTACCATACAACTTCCGGCAACGCCAGCGGCACCAACAGCATGCTCCTGGGCGCCCTGAACGATGCTCTGGCGGATGGTGCCGATGTCGTCAACAATTCCTGGGGCGGCGGTCCGGGAGATCCGGCAACCAGTCCCTTCCTTTCTGCCATCCAGGCGTTGGTCGCCTCAAACGTGGTGGTTGTTTTCGCAGCGGGGAATGAAGGCCCGGGTGATGCCACAATTGGCTGCCCGAGCTGTGTTGAAGAAACGATCAGCGTGGCTGCCAGCACGACCACCAAACGCTATGTTAATGTGCTGAGTGTTACGGGCCCATCCGCCCCGGCGGAGCTGCAGAACCTGGAAATGCTGCCCGGCAGCGGTGGTGAGGTGCTGCTCACCGACCTGAACGCGCCGCTCCTCTATGCCGGTGAGGAGGATCCCGGAAACGAAGAGGGCTGCAGTGCCTTCCCTCCCGGTGCATTCGACGGCGCCATTGCCCTCATCTCGCGCGGCACCTGCGCATTCGTCGATAAGATCGATAACGCTGCAGATGCCGGAGCCGAAGCGGTAGTGATCTTCAACAACGCCGCAGATGAACTCATCAACATGAACACGGAAGGCACCACTATCCCGGCTTTCTTTATAAGCCAGACCAACGGCGAAAACCTCGTCGATTTCATCGAAGCCACAGCGGAGGAGGTCACAGCCATGATTCCGGCCAGCCCGGTCGAACAGGCTGTCGAACCGGATGTTATGGCCAGCTTCAGCTCTGTCGGCCCGAATTTTGACGGCGATATCCTTAAACCGGATATCACGGCCCCGGGCGTCGATATCCTTTCCGCTTACTCGCCGGTCCTGGAAGGGTACAACTTCCGCCAGGTGTCGGGAACCAGTCAGGCAACCCCCCATGTTTCCGGCGCGGCTGCCCTGATGCGTGCCCTGCACCCAACCTGGACCGTCGATCAGATCCGCACCGCCCTGGTCACCACAGCGGTCCAGACCCTCAGCATGCCCGAGGGTTCCGCCAGCTCCAATCCCACCCCCTTCAATATGGGTTCCGGAAGGCTGGATCTGGAGCGGGCGATCAATGCCGGGGTAACCTTCGATCACGCCTCATTCGCGGAGGATGAGTGTCTGCTGAGCTGCTCGTGGACGCGCCAGATCCGCAGTGTCAGCGACACAGAAACTACCTGGACGGCACATGTGATCGCGCCTGAAGGCGTGACCATCTCCGTAACGCCTTCGACCTTCACCCTGCCGCCAGGCCTGATCGGTGAGTTCACCGTGACGGTGGACGGACAGACGGTTTCTGAAGATGATTGGTTCCACGGCGCCATCATCTGGGAAGAGAGCACCGGAACTCATCCGGATGCTTACATGCCGCTGTCGGTTAACTTCACTTCAGCTCAGGATGCCTCCGTGCTGACCAAGACGGCCGATGTGGACAGCGTGGAGCCGGGAGGCACCGTAACCTAAACCATCGAGCTCACCAACCCCTTCTCCATCGAAGAGACCTTCATCGTGCGTGATGTGCTCCCTGAGAACCTGACCTATGTTGATGGGTCAGCCACCGGCGGCCTGACGTACGACGCGACAGAAAACGTTCTGGAAGCAGTGGTCACACTGGATCCGGCCTCACTGATGATCAGCGATGCAACCGGTGACAGTCCGGCAGGTTATTTACCATTAACCACTATCACACCGGGGCTTCCTCCCCTGCCGTGCAGCGCTGAATGTGACAGTGTGCTGATCGATCTGAATGTACCGCCTTTCTTCTACAACGGTCAGATGTACACCTCGATCACCATGTCAGACGATGGTTACGCCGTGCCTGGCGGTACAGCTGCCAGCGAACCCTTCCCTGAGGTGCTGCCCAATCCGAACGAGCCGAACAATATGCTTGCCCCCTTCTGGACGGATATCGACATGGATGGGACAAGTCCCACAGACACCGGCGGCGGCAACTGGTATGCGAATGTCGTTACCGATGGTGTGTCTGACTTCACCGTTCTCGAGTGGCAGGATGTCCAGCGCTTCGAAGAAGACACGACCTCCTTCTCCTTCCAGATCTGGATCGAGGTGGGCACCAGCAATATCTGGTTTACCTACGGTCCGCTGACCGGCTCGCTGGATCCGGTAGTCGTGGGAGCCGAAAGTGAAGGCGGCGAGATCGGTGACACGTGGTACGCCAACATCGGCGGAACGGAGGAGGGGACGCCTGTTGCTGAAGGCGATGAGCTGGTAGTCGCTACAGAGCCTGGCGGCAGCGTCACATTCACTTTCGAGGCAACAGCGAGTGAGGATATCAGCCTGGGCACGCGCATCACGAACGTGGTCGAAGCCCGTGCTCAGACCATGAACCAGACCTTCATCGCCTTTGCGGCTACGTTAATCGAGTACTCGATCAACTATCTCCCGTTGATCTTCAGAGATGCGCTTGTATCGGCTCCACCTGCACCATAGGCGCAGCCTGGTTCCATAACACGGGTCCCCGGCGGCGAACCGCCGGGGACTTTTTTCTCTATGATGATCAAAGAGTAATAAAAAAAACAGAAACTGGAGGGTGCATTGCCAGGTTACAGTATTGTATATACAAACGACCTTTTTGGAATCACGCTTATATTGACGAAACCACTTTATGTTGATAGAATTTATCAAATTCTTTCACCGGGAATGCTATCGAGACACGCAAGGAGAGGTACATTATTATGCTGGCAGATCAGACCCAGACTCAGGCAGTGACATTAACTCCGGCCGCAGCACGCGCCGTAAAAGAATTACTCGAAAAGCGCAATCTGGAAGGTTATGCTCTGCGCGTCTTCGTTCAGGGCGGCGGCTGCTCCGGGTTTCAGTATGGTATGGCATTAGAGGGAAATATCCGCGAACAAGACCAGACCTTCGAAGAAGAAGGTGTGAAGGTCGTGATCGATGAGATTTCGATCGATTATCTGCGTGGTTCCACCATCGATTACGTCGAAGACCTGATGGGCAGCGGTTTCAAGATCGACAACCCGAATGCGGTTGCTGCCTGCGGCTGCGGAAGCTCTTTCCGCACCAAAGACAGCGCTGGCGACCAGGGCGCGGGCGGCTGCGGCTGCCATTAATTCGTCATTACAGGACCGAACACAAAAAAGGCCGGGAATAAACCCCGGCCTTTTTGATTAATTACCCTTAACCACAATTGATGAAGCACAATTAATGGCCGCGCAGCAGGGAGAGCAGCGTGCCGAATAAGCCGATGATCGCCATGCCAATAATGATCAAACCTGCCGGCACGCGGCCTGGCCCGCCAGGAGCCGTACTGGTGAAAGTCGGGATCGTAAACGGCTCAGGCGGTGTATAGGTCGGCAGCCGGGTGGGCGGCACCTCGACCAGAAACTGCGCCGCCAGCGTTGGATCGATGGTCGCCGTTGCCGCCGAGGTAGGCGTCGGCGGCACCTCTACATCGCGCAGGATTCCATCCACCCGCACCAGGGGGGACCACACCCAGCCCACCCCGCCGGGCGCGCCCGGGTAGGCGATCAGGATCCACTCACCGCCTGGCGATTTTCCCAGGGCCGGCACCTGCTGTCCGGGTACCAGCACGCCCACCGCTTCAAAATAGACCGCGTTCGGGCCGGCGCGCACAAACGCCTGTCCCTGCTCGTTATCCAGAACCAGCGCCGTGGCTGGGGGCAGCGTACCGGTTACGGTAGGGATCGATCCCGTAGGCACCTGCGCCAGCCTGTCGGCCTGCACAACCTCCGTTTGCATAAAAAACAGGCTGATGACTGCCACCACAGTCAGCAGCGCTGCGGTAGTTTTCAATCGCACCATAGGACCTCCATTCGCTACTGCGGAAGCGATTATAATCCATACCGCGCAGGTTCGCGCGCTCAGGGCCGCTGGCCTTCTCCTCGAAATCACGGGTGTGCGCACCGGAGATCACCCTTCAGAGGTGCAACTGCATGGATCAACGCATCTTTCACGGCAGCCTGACTCCAGACCATCTGGCCGCGGAGCTAATCGGCGCCTTTAATCGCGGGAACTGGCGCGCTCAGCGCTTTGGAAGCAACGACAGCGTGGTGGTGCAGATCGCCACTCGCGAACAGGCCCGTTCCGGCGGGCAGACGGCTCTCAGTGTTTCGATTCAAAAAGTTGATGATGGGGTCGCGGTACAGATCGGTGAACAGTCCTGGCTGGGTGTGGCCGCAAGCCTGGGGCAGAGCCTGCTCTCCGCCTGGCGCAGCCCGTGGTACCTGGTGGACCGCCTCGACGACCTTGCCCAGGATTTCGAAAACCTGCAGCTTCAGGACCTGGTCTGGAAAACTATCGAACGCGCAGCACGGGCGGCCGGGGCTTCACAGGAGCTGTCCGAACGGTTTCGCCGCCTGACCTGTGCTTACTGCTGGACTGCCAACCCGGTTGGCGAAGCATCCTGCATCGCCTGCGGTGCCCCACTGGGCAAAGAGCAGCCCCGCACCTGCCGCTACTGCGGCTTTCTGCTCACCTCCACAGAAACCGTGTGTCCAAACTGCAGGAAGAAACAGCCCTGAAGGTGCCTAAAGCTGTCTCCATGCGCACTCGATGCGCTCCGGAAACGAACGCTGGATAAACGCGTCCATTTCCGGGGGACCCCAGGTTCCGGCCGGATACTGGGGCAGCCGCTCCAGGCGCTGTGATTCCCAGGCCTGTATGATCGGCTCTGTAAACGCCCAGGCCGCCTGGACTTCGTCGCTGCGGGTGAACAGCGAGGCGTCTCCCTCCATGACATCCAGTAACAGCACTTCGTAAGCAGACGGCGGTTGGACGCCAAAGGTATCCCGGTAATCGAATACCATCTTTACCGGCTCGATCTGGTTCTCCGTGCCGGGCGCCTTGGCGCCAAATGTCAGGGTAATCCCTTCCCCGGGCTGCAGGTGCAGGACCAGCCGGTTGGGCGCTTCGCCCGCCATGTTGCGCCAGCCAAACAGCGGCAGCGGGACCTGTAAAAACTGAATCATGATCTCGGTCACCCGGCGGCCGAGCCGCTTTCCCGAGCGGAGGAAAAAAGGCACGCCAGCCCAGCGCCAGTTGTCGACCAGCAGCCTGGCAGACAGCAGCGTTTCGGTGGTCGAATTGGGGGCGACTCCGGGCTCCTCCAGATACCCGGGAACGGACACGCTGTCGACCACCCCAGGCCCGTACTGGGCACGGAAGGTATTCTTGAGCGCATCCTCGCCGCGCAGCGGTCGCAGCGACTGCAGTACCTTCAGTTTTTCATCGCGCACTGCGTCGGCCTGGAAAGCCCAGGGAGCTTCCATAGCTGTGAGCGCCACGAGCTGCAGCAGGTGGTTCTGGAACATGTCGCGCACCACGCCTGCAGTTTCATAGTAATCCGCTCGAATCCCAACCCCGGATGACTCCGCAACTGTGATCTGGATATGGTCAACGTAATTGCGGTTCCAGAGCGGTTCGAAGATGCCGTTGGCGAAGCGGAAGACCAGGATGTTCTGCACCGTATTCTTACCCAGGTAATGGTCGATGCGGTAGATCTGCTCCTCTTTGAACACCCGGTGCACCTTCTCGTCCAGCGCCATCGCTGATGCCAGATCGCGCCCATACGGCTTTTCGATCACAATGCGGGTCCAGGCTCCTGAACAATTCGCCAGCCTTGCCTGCCCGATCTGTTCGATAATCACCGGGTACTCATCTGGCGGTGCTGCCAGGTAAAACAGGCGGTGAATGGGATGCAGTTCATCCAGCACAGCCTCCAGATGCTGGTAACCCTGCGGTTCTTCAAAAGAGGAGCGTACATAACAGGCTGGTGCCACCAGAGTCTCGAGCGCAGCAGTGTCGATCTCTCTGCCGTCCAGGCTCTCGCTCACCGCCTCCCGCATGCGCTGTCTCAGGGGCTCATCACTCCAGTCGCGGCGTGCAAAGCCGATAACCTTCAACGGAGCCGGGATCCGTTCTTCTTTAATCAGGGTGTACAGGGACGGGATCAGCTTCCGGTACGCCAGGTCGCCGGTAATGCCGAAAATAATAAATGCGATAGATTGTTCGTTTTGCATACTGGCTCCAATAAGACTCTCCCCCTCGATATGAACAACCCCCTTTATCAGGGGGCGTTCAGGATTTGTAATGCAGTATGAATTTCCGGAAGCAGCGCGGCTTCATCAGGCCCGTCGGCAGGTGCGAAGGGCATGCGCTGCTGCCCGTTCTGGCGCGCCTCCAGCCGTGCAGCAAGACGCTGCAGGGCCGGTACAGCCTCCAGGTAGCCGACCAGACCGATAAACTGCACCGCCTTACGCCGGATCTCCAACGGCATTTTGCGCTCTTCCAGGATCTCCATCAGGTGATTTCCGGCATACGGACAGGCATTGAAGATGCGCGCGATGGGCTTTTCAAGCGCCGCATCCGCCTCTGCACACTGCAGCAGGGCATACACGGTCCGTTTGCGCATCTGTGCCAGGGAATATTTCAGGTGTCTCTTTACCCGCTCTGCAGCAGCCCGCCCCTGTTCATCGACCGCCAGCAGGTCTCCGATGATCTTCACCGCCAGTTTGCGGACCTGCAGGTCCGGATCGGTCAGCAGGCCGGCGATCAGGCAGGCAGCGATCGGGGAAAGGCGTGGTGCATCCAGCGCCTGTAAGCGCTCCAGCGATTCCAGGCGCACGCGTGCATCCGGATCCGTCAGGCCTTCGGCTGCCCCCCAGACCGCCGGGAACAGTTCCGCGACGCCTGTGCTGTGATCGTCCAGTGTGAACAGGACGGGCTGCAGATCAGAACTCATAGCATCGATTGGCTTACCTGTTAACGTAAGATCTCCTCTGCCTGTGCGATGATGTTCTCAACCGTGATCCCAAGCTTCTGGTAAATGACTTTGTAGGGAGCGGATGCGCCGAAGCGCTGCAGAGAGATTACCCGGCCCTGCGGGCCTACCCAGCGCTCCCAGCCCATGCTGACTCCAGCTTCTACAGCGATGCGTCTGGTTAACTCTGGCGGGAGCACCTGATCCTGATACTCCTGATCCTGCGCGCTGAACAGCTCCCAGCTGGGGAAGGAGATCAGGCGCACATTGATCCCCTCGGCCGCCAGGCGCTCACCGGCTTCCACAATCAGCGCCACCTCGCTGCCCGTGGCCATGAGGATCAGTTCCGGCTTACGCTCGCCCAGGTCGGCCAGCACATAGGCGCCGCGCTGCAGCTCGCTGGCCGGGGCGTAAATTTCGCGGTTGATCACCGGGATATTCTGGCGCGAAAGGGCCAGAGCCGTCGGCCCGCTGCGCCGTGCAATGGCCACCTTCCAGGCCTCAACGACTTCGTTGGCGTCCGCCGGCCGCAGGGTGACCAGGTTCGGAATCGCCCGCAGCGCTGCCAGGTGCTCAATGGGCTGGTGCGTCGGACCGTCCTCTCCCAGGCCGATGCTGTCGTGGGTGAAGACCCAGATGCTCGGATAGCTCGAAAGGGCGGAAAGGCGAATGGCTGCGCGCATGTAATCCGAAAAGACCAGGAAAGTCCCACCGTAGGGGATCACACCGCCGTGCACGGCCATCCCGTTCACGATGGCACCCATGGCGTGTTCGCGTACACCAAAATGGATGTTCCGGCCCTGCGGTGTGTCGGCCTGGAAGGACTCGCTGCTGTTAATGAAGGTTTTGTTTGAAGGCGCAAGGTCCGCCGAGCCGCCCATCAGCTCTGGCAGACGGTCAGCCAGGGCATTCAGCACCTTTCCCGAAGCATTGCGGGTGGCGACCCCTTTTTCATCCACGGGGAATGTGGGTAAACCCTGATCCCAACCCTCCGGCAGTTTACCGGCCAGGCGGCGCTCCAGCTCCTCCGCCAGCTCAGGATAGGCATTCCGGTAACCCTGGATGCACGCCTGCCATTCGGCCTCCAGCTTTTCACCCCGGGCCACGGCCTGGCGGAAGTGCTCCAGGACATCATCCGGGATGTAAAAAGACGGCTCCAGCGGCCAGTTCAGGTTCTGTTTGGCTCCCCGCAGTTCTTCTTCACCGGCCGGCTCCCCGTGTGCTTTCTCGGTGTCCTGCCGGGTAGGAAGGCCGTAGCCGATATGCGTACGCACTGCAATAATGGACGGGCGCGGGTCTGCTTTGGCTGCCTGAATCGCCCGGTCTACAGCGTCGACATCATTGCCGTCCTCGACGGTCTGCACATGCCAGCCGTACGCCTCAAAGCGCTTCATGCGGTCTTCGGTAAACGCCAGATCCGTTTTCCCTTCGATGGAAATGCGGTTGTCATCGTACAGATAAATCAACCTGCCCAGCCTCAGGTGACCGGCCAGCGAGGCAGCTTCCGATGCGACGCCCTCCATCAGGTCACCATCGGTGACGATGGCGTAAATGTAATGGTCGATGACATTGTATCCAGGCCGGTTGAAGCGCGCCGCCAGGTGCGTGGCCGCCAGCGCCATTCCCACGCCGTTGGCAAAGCCCTGGCCGAGCGGACCGGTGGTTACTTCCACGCCGGGGGTCATGCCGTACTCCGGGTGACCGGGCGTTGCGCTTTCCCACTGCCTGAAATTCTTAATCTCTTCGAGGGAGAGATCGTAGCCAGTCAGGTACAGCAGGCTGTACAGCAGCATCGATCCGTGCCCTCCGGAGAGGATAAAACGGTCGCGTCCGAACCAGTTCGGGTTCCGGGGGTTGAAGCGCAGGTGCCGGGTCCAGAGCGCATACGCCATCGCTGCGGCGCCCATCGGCAGACCGGGATGTCCGGAATTTGCTTTCTGAACGGCATCCGCAGACAGAAAGCGGATGGTATTAATCGCCCTGGTCTGTAAATCCAGTTCCGTTTTTTCAGCCGTTTTCATTCTTTTCTCCTGGATCTGGTTTCTATTTTTTAATGTTTTTAATTTTACCAGTCTTCCACCCGAAAGCCTTACCGGTCCGGATTACAGACCTTTAAAGAAGCGCTCCAGGGCTTTGAAACAGTTCAGGCTGAGCTTGTGCCCGACGTCATCTTCGCAGTAGGTCACGTCCGCACCGGCCTGTTCGAGCACCTCCCCCGCCCTGCGGGCGCGTTCGACCGGCACCCGCTCGTCGCGGACTCCGTGGGCGACAAACACCGGCAGATTTTTCAGAGGTTCCGCCGCTGCCAGGTTTTCGGCGCCTTCTGGCAGAAACCCGGCCAGCCCGGCGAGCGCCCGCAGCCTTCCCGGGTGGGTCAGCGCCAGGGTGTACAGCACCGCCGCGCCCTGGCTGAAACCCACCGCGCTGACCTGTTCCAGATCGGCGTCCGGGAAATGTTCAGGCGTGATCAGCCCCAGCAGCGCCTCTGCAGCCGGTTTCAGGTCGTCCACAGACGGCCATTCGTCCTCCCGGTGCACATGCCAGGTATAACCGCCCTGGCCGGCAGGGTACAGTGCGCGCGGCGCCACCAGCAGGGCGTTTTCAGGCAGCCGGCTGGCGAACACCCACATGACGTTTTCATCACCCGCCAGCCCGTGCACCATCAGCACCAGGGGATGCGGCCCCGGGCCCGCCGGCGTGCGCACCTTCACCACCCAATCCTGTATCTGCAGCGATTCGACCTGGAAATCCATCATTCTTTTCCTCTTCAATTCGCGTTTTTCCTGACGATCCACTCGATACCCACCAGGGCCAGCCAGATCAGCGCCAGCGGGGCCAATCCCACCAGCAGGCAGATCAAACCCAGTGCCGCGGCCTGTGGGCCGTAGAGCAGCAGGATCAGCCCATCACCCACGATGAACAGCAGAAACAGGCCGCCTGTAATCAGGCGGACCTGTGTCTGGCGGGCGTAGCGGCGCAGATCACCTGCCATTGGCCTGGGGCTGTTCGCCGGTCACGATAGCATATCCATCCCGCCAGTACGGGAAGTTGACCGGTATCGGCCTGCGGCTGCCTGGAATGCGCCGCGTTACTCGCGACAGCCAGCTCACAGCCCGGTGAAGCTGGGGCAGGGCTTTGATGGCGCCCTCCTCTCCCAACCGGGTCACTTCTGAAATTTCCACATCGTCCAGCAGCCCAATATGGGGCACCGGTGGACGGATGATCACCTCGGGCTGCTCCATTTCCAAACGCAGGTCAGTCAGCATGGCGCCGGCAATATCCACAGAGCGTAAAAAGATGTTGAATGCCTGTGCCAGGCGCATACGTGACAGGTATCCCGAAATAAACGGGAGGGAAGCCAGCAGGCGCGGCGGTGACGGGGTCACCCATTCTTTAACCGGCGGAGAAAGCACCACTGCGACGACCGGCAGCCCCGGCGCAAGCCTGCGCGCCAGAGCGACCGGTACCGGGTCGAGCACCCCTCCATCAATTAATAGCCGGTTTCCCCACCTGCGGGGTGGGAAGATTCCGGGGACAGCGATCGTCGCCAGCACAGCGTCGGCCACGTTTCCCTCTTGGATGATCACAGGTTCTGCTGTGTCCAGGTCCACGGCGGTCACAGCAAACGGAATACGCAGGTCGCTGAAGCTACAGTCTTCGAGGTTAGTGCGCACCAGCATTTCCACGCCGGCCAGCCCCAGCATGGCCGGGCCGTCCCCGGGCCGCCGCTGGTACAGCGTGGTACGGTCGACAGCGTTCATCCGCCGTTCGATCTCATCGGGGCTGAACCCGGCCGCATAGAACGCGCCCCACAGTCCGCCGGCGCTCGTCCCCGCGATAGCTCGAATTTTAAATCCCTCGCGCTCCAGCACGCGCAGCACACCGATATGGGCGGCTCCTTTGGCTCCGCCGCCGCCCAGTGCAACTGTGATCTCTTTCATCCTCTCACACTCCTGTAACCTGTAACATACAGATACCGGTAAGTAATTTCACCATCTGTCTTACCCCCTGTCCTTCGAATTCTGCTCAAATCTTACTGAGAATTCTACTACGGCGCATCCGCCGCGGCAGGCTCAGGCTGCACAGTCTGGGCCGGGTCGAACTGCAGCCGGCGGTACAGGTCTGCATACAATCCGCCGCTAGACAGCAGTTCCTCATGTGTGCCCCGCTGGACGATCCGTCCCCCATCCAGCACAAGCACCTGGTCTGCGTGTTTCACCGTTGACAGCCGGTGGGCGATCACGAAGCTGGTGCGCCCTTCCAGCAGCCTCTCCAGCGCCCGCTGGATCAGCGCCTCCGTGCGTGTGTCGACACTGGCGGTGGCTTCATCCAGGATCAGGATGCGCGGGTCGGCCAGCAGGGCGCGCGCAATGGTGATCAGCTGCCGCTGGCCCTGCGAGAGCATTCCGCCGCGCTCGCCCACCTGAGTCTGGTACCCCCCGGGCAGGCGTTCGATGAAGTCATGCGCGTTCGCAGCCCGTGCAGCGGCGTAAACGGCTTCATCGCCGGCATCTAATCTGCCGTAGCGGATGTTCTCCATCACCGTTCCCGAGAATAAAAAGGGATCCTGTGTCACCACGCCCATCTGAGACCGCAGGCTGTGCTGCGTCATCTGACGGATATCGTATCCGTCCACCAGGATCCTGCCGCTCTCCACATCGTACAACCTCAGGAGCAGACTCACAAGGGTCGACTTTCCTGCTCCCGTTGGCCCGACCAGCGCGATGGTTTCCCCGGGTTGTGCTTTCAGGGTAATACCCTGCAGTACAGGCTGCCCGTCTTCATATCCAAAAGAGACATCCTCAAACACTACCTCGCCCCGCACCGTGGGCAGGTCAGCGGCCCGGGGCAGGTCTTTCACGGCCGGCTCCTGGTCGAGCAGTTCGAACACGCGCTCGGCAGCCGCAAAGGCGGACTGGGCGCTGGTCCAGATCTGCGTCACGGTCTGGATCGGCCGGAAGAAGTTCTGCACATACTGCAGGAAGGCCACCACCACGCCAACGCTGACCTGCCCCTGTACCGCCAGGTAACCGCCAAAACCGGCCACTGCCGCCGTATCCAGGGTGCTGAGCAGGTCCATAGCCGGGGAAAAAGCGGAGGTGACCGCGTTGGCCGTCACGTTTGCGTCGCGGTTAGCGGCGTTGCGTTCCTCAAAACGGCGGATATTAAAGTCGCTGCGGTTGAATGCCTGAGCCGTTTTCACACCGCTCAGTTCTTCTTCCAGTTCTGCTGAAACATCACCGATCGTCTCACGCGTGCGGCGAAATGCGCGCCGCGCCAGCCGCGAAAAGAAGCCGGTAGCCAGGATCATCACCGGGATGATCGCCATGGTCACCAGGGCCAGTGGTAAATTCAGGGCCAGCATGGCGATCACGATCCCGACCAGGGCAAAAAGCGAGCCCAGAGTCTGCACCAGCCCCTGGCTCAGGAAGGCGTTGATCATTTCGATATCGTTCACCAGGCGGCTCATCAGGTCCCCTGCCTCTTCCCCTTCCAGGTTCTGCAGCGAAAGGCGGTGGATCTGCCTCATGACCTGCATGCGCAGGTCCGCCAGCACCTGCTGACCACTCCACGACATCCAGTAAATCTGGAAGCGCATGGCAAACATTCCGACTGTGTATACGCCGGCGAGCAGCAGCGCGGTCCGGCCCAGTCCGGCCGGATCGTTTGCGGCAATAAACTGGTCCACAGCCTGGCCGATTAACAGCGGTCCGGCAGCCTGAGCACCGGCGGAGATCAGGATGAAGAAAACGGAGGCCAGCACGGATTTCCAGTACGGCCGCAGGTAGCGCACCAGGCGCAGTAAAATCTCCCCCCGGTTTTCGGGAGTCTCTTCGGCATGCAACGCGGGGCGGTGATACATCATCGCTGCACCTCCTGCCCTTCCGGTATCACAGGGCCAGCAGGCAGCGGTTCTTCGCGCTGCCCTGCAAATTGTGTCGCCAGAATTTCGGCGTACAGTTCGCTGGTCTGCAGCAGATCGGCATGCCTGCCCTGGGCGACCAGCCTGCCGTTCTGGAGCAGCAGGATCAGATCCGCATCGCGCACCGTGCTGATGCGCTGGGCAATCACAAAGCTCGTCCTGCCCTCCATCAACCGCTGCAGGGCCAGCTGGATCCTGTACTCTGTCTCGGCATCCACGGCTGAAGTGCTGTCGTCCAGAATTAAGATGCGCGGGTCGACCAACAGCGCCCGTGCGATGGCGATGCGCTGTTTCTGCCCGCCCGACAAACCTACACCACGCTCGCCGACCAGGCTGTCGTAGCCCTGCGGCAGTTTTTCGATAAACTCATCGGCCTGGGCAGCACGTGCGGCCGCCCGGATCTCCTCTATGCTCGCGTCCGGCCGGCCGTAGGCGATGTTTTCGCGGATGGTGCCCGAAAACAGGACGGTTTCCTGCAGCACAATTCCCACCTGAGAGCGCAGAGAATCCAGGGTCACATCGCGCACATCGTAACCGTCGATCAGCACCCTTCCTTCGCTCACATCGTAAAAGCGGGGGATCAGGTTGATGATCGTGGATTTCCCCGAGCCGGTTTCTCCCAACAGGGCGACCTTCTGTCCGGGTTCGGCACGGAAGGATACCTGCTCCAGCACATACTGGTCGCTGCCTGCATAGCGGAAGCTCACATTTTCAAACTCCACTCTTCCCCGGATGGGAGGCAGGGCCATCGCGCCCGGCCGGCTGTGCACTTCAGCTTCGGCGTCCACCACCTCAAAAATGCGCTCGGCAGACACGGCCGCCCGAGAGAACATCGCTCCGATCATGCCCAGCATAAAAACCGGCATCAACAGGAACCCGATGTAGCCGGTGAAGGCAACCAGTTCACCCAGCGTGAGCCGGCCGTCGATCACTTCCAGCCCGCCGGCCCAGACCACCCCCACCACACTCAAATTGGCGATAAAAAACACCAGGGGGAAAAAGGTGGTAAACGCGCGCAGCATAGAGATATTTTCGCCCAGCAAAGCCCGGTTCTGCTGCTCAAACCGCTCCTGCTCGTAGCGCTCGCGTGCGAAGGCTTTCACCACCCGTATGCCGGCCAGATTTTCCTGCAGCGTGGTGTTCAGCGCACCCAGCTTCTTCTGGATCGCGCCCGAGAGCGGCATAATCTGGCGGATCATCAGGAAAAGCACGAACAGCACGGACGGGACAACCACCACGACGATCGTCGCCAGCAGCGCGTTCATGGAATACAGCACAATCACCGACCCAATCAGCAGGAACAGCCCCGAAAGAAGCTGAATTAACCCGCTGCCGACAAACTGGCGCACCAGTTCCACGTCAGACGTCATGCGCGTCATCAATTTCCCCGTGTTCGCCCGGTCGTGATAAGAGAAGCTCAGGTTCTGCAGTTTGGCGAAGATGGCGTTGCGCAGTTCATAGGCAGCACCCTGCGATGCTGCTTCGGACCAGTATCCCTGTAAAAAGTTGAAGATACCCCTGAAAAGTGCCACTGCGACCAGCGCACCGGCAGACAGATATACCTGCCGCATATCCAGGGCTGAGATCCCCCGGTCGATCAACAGTCTGAGAATCTGGGGGGCCATTAAGTTGGCGGCGTTCACCAGCAGCAAACTGATCAAAGCACCAGCGACCAGCGGCCAGTAGTGCATCAGGTGCCGCACAGCGCGAAATATGTTTTTCATGTTGAATTCATGCTCCATGATGCTGCTGTGTACAACAGCAGCCGTTCTCCATACCCCCTCATTCGAAAGTTCTCGTTCAATACACCGGCCGAAATTTTACTTATTGTATCCAGCCTGGAAAGCAGGGTCAAGGAGACCTTTGAGCGACCGGATAGGGTTGTTATAGTACAATCATCGCCAGAGTAATCCGCCTGAAGCGAGGCAGAGGAGAGGGAATGGATTGGAAACATCGCGTGCAGGAAGAACTGAACCAGGCCGAACGCGCCCGCCAGATGGGCAACGAAGGTAGAGCGCGCGTGTGCGCTCGTCGCGCAGCCGGCCTGATCGCAGCGGAATTTTTAGAACGCCGGGGGATCGCCTCGCCTGGTCAGAGCGCTTACGACAATTTGCGCTTCCTGCTCACGCTGTCAGACCTGCCGGATCCGGCCCGCACGCTGGTCGACCATCTTCTGCTGCGGGTAACCCCCACGTACACCCTCCCGGTTGATGCCGACCTGATCGCCGAAACTCGCCGCCTGGCCGGGCTGCTGCTGGGAGAACAGGTCCCCTGACCGGTCATTCGCCGTAAAGACTGGATATTTCCTCTTACCGGGTTATGAGCGCTCCGCCTGTCGAAAAAATCCTGCACAACACGGCCCTCTTCGAGGGAATCTCATTCAGTGAAAGGGCACACGTGCTGGAATACGCGCGTCAGCACTCTCTTTCAACGGGCGAGTTCCTCTTTATGCAGGGGGATCCGGCCGAAACCCTGTACATTCTCCTGTCGGGAAAGATCAAACTAACCCAGGTGACCCCCGACGGGCAGCAGGTGATTCTGCGCTACGCAGCGCCCGGTGAGGTCTTTGCCCTTATCGCTGTGCTCTCGGGCGCTTCCTACCCGGTATCGGCGGAGGTCGCAGAAACCAGCCAGGTGCTGGCCTGGCATAAGCCGGATATGCAGCAGCTCATGCTCGAAATCCCGACCCTCTCGCAGAACGCCATCCGCATTCTGGCCACGCGCGTCATCGAATTTCAGGACCGCATCCGCGAGCTGGCCACCGAACGCGTCGAACGCCGCATCGCTCGTACGCTGCTGCGCCTGGCGCGGCAGGCCGGGCGTAAGGTGGATGAGGGCGTATTAATCGACATCCCCCTTTCCCGTCAGGACCTGGCGCAGCTCGCCGGCACCACGCTCTTCACCGTCAGCCGCACCCTCAGCCGCTGGGAGGAAAAAGGTCTGATCGTGACAGGGCGTGAAAAAGTTATCATCCGGTTCCCCCATGGACTGGTAGCCATCGCAGAAGAACTGCAGCCCCCGCCAGAATGAGCAGCGGCGTTTGCGCCAGCGCAAAGACAGCCGCGCTTCACCGGGGTATGCTTAACGACAACCCGAGTTACAGGGAGAATAGGATGACGGAAAGGCATTTCCTGCTTGATATGCCAATAAGTGAGATCATGGACCGCTGGCCGCAGACCGTCCCGGTTTTTCTTAAACACCAGCCGCAGTGCGTGGGCTGTGCCATGTCCGTGTTCGACACGATCGAAGATGCAGTACTGGTATACAATATCCCGGTTGAGGTTGTTCTGGGGGAATTGAAAGCCGTTCTGGGGTCAGACTTTCTCAAATGAGTAAACTTACCTGTTTTCTGACCTTTTAGACCTGATTTATTTGCTCCAGCGCAATGACGTTTTTCTCCCCACCTGCTAAGATGGGTTGAAATTAGACCCATAAGTCATGGTGAGGAGAAAACTGTGAAAACTAACCATTTCTATACAAAACCTGGTACTTTCCTTGCGCTGATTACGCTGATCGCGCTGCTGGTGAGCGCCTGCAGCAGCGCCAGGCCTATGGCCGGGCTGACGGAAGCAGGCGGAGCCAGCCCGGCACTGGCAGCCTCTGAAACGGAAGCCCCCACTCCGGAAGCTGCCGCCCCCGCTGCTGATGCCGTTAACGTCTCGCACGCCCCCGATGATATCCCTGCCCCGCTGGGAGACCGCCCTCCCCAGACGGTGCGTGTGGATCTGGAAGCGGTTGAGGTCAACGGTGTGCTGGCCAATGGGACGACGTACAATTACTGGACCTTCAACGGCACCGTCCCCGGACCCTTCCTGCGCGTTCGCGTGGGCGACACCGTCGAACTGCATTTGAAAAACAACGATGGCAGCACATTCCCCCATTCGATTGACCTGCATGCCGTGACCGGCCCTGGCGGCGGAGCAAATGCCACACAGGTCTCCCCGGGGCAGGAAAAATCCTTCACCTTCAAAGCGATGAACCCCGGCCTGTACGTTTATCACTGCGCCACGCCCAACGTTGCCCACCATATTACGAACGGCATGTACGGTTTGATCCTGGTCGAGCCGGAAGGCGGCCTGCCCCCCGTGGACCGGGAATTCTACGTGATGCAGGGTGAACTTTACACACGCGGCAGCTACGGCCAGCAGGGCCACCAGCAGACCGATCTGCAGAAGCTGCTGGACGAAAAGCCTGAATACTTCGTCTTCAACGGCTCTGTCGGGGCGCTCACCGACACCGCCCCGCTCCAGGCCCAGACCGGTGAAACCGTGCGCATCTTCTTCGGCGTCGGCGGCCCTAACTTCATCTCCTCCTTCCACGTCATCGGCGAGATCTTCGACCGGGTTTACGACCAGGCTTCGCTGACGGCGAACCCCCTCACCGATGTGCAGACCACCCTGGTGCCTGCCGGCGGTGCAACGATGGTCGAGTTCACCGTGGACGTTCCTGGCCGCTACATCCTGGTCGACCATGCCCTTTCCCGGGCCAACCGCGGCCTGACCGGTTATCTGGAAGTCGAAGGACCGGAGAATCCGGAAATATTCGAAGCGCACGAAAACATGGAGATGGGTCACTAATCACGATCCACCGTCCGCCGGGAGAACGATGCCGCCTCTTACTCGCTGGTTTTTACGCTCTTCACTCATATTCTTCGTACTCGCTCTGATTCTGGGTCTGGTCACCACCCTGCTGCGCGAGGGTGGTGACCCCCAGGTAGGGGCTGTCGCCCAGGCTTTCAGCCCGGTTTACTTCCATCTCTTTCTTGTCGGTTGGGTTACGCAGCTCATCTTCGGTGTCGTGGTCTGGATGTTTCCGAAATACTCCATGGAACGACCCCGCGGCTTCGAAAGCCTGGGCTGGGCCTCTTTTATCCTCCTCAACGCCGGCCTGATCCTGCGTGCGGTCTTCGAACCGCTGCACGCCCTGCAGCCAGCGGCCGGCCTGGGCTGGCTGCTCGCCCTTTCTGCTGTGCTGCAGTGGTTGGGCGGGCTGGCCTTCGTCGCCAACACCTGGGGCCGGGTGAAGGAGAAGTGAAATGCCGGCCCTGACCATCTGGTCCGTGCGCTTTGCTCTGGTCTACCTGGGGCTGGGGTTCACCTTTGGGGCGCTGATGCTGTGGAACAAAGGACTGCCCATCTCCGGCGCGCTGTGGAGTCTGCTGCCCGCCCACATCGACTTCCTGCTCTTCGGCTGGACGGTACAACTGATCCTGGGCGTCTCCTTCTGGATCCTGCCGCGCTTTAAACACCCCCCGAAAAGAGGGAATGAAAAACTGGCCTGGGGGGCGGTGATCCTGCTCAATGCCGGCGTGCTGCTGGTCGCGATTTCACCCTTCCTGGCGCAGCTTCCCTGGATCCTCACCGCCGGCCGGGCCGCTCAGCTCATCTCCGCGCTGCTCTACATGCTCCACGCCTGGCCGCGCATCAAACCAACAGGGACTTAATAGCAGTGAGGCGCCTTTTCCAGGCGCCTCACTTATTTCATTCAAGGGCTTCTCACCAATCGATACAGACGGTGCCGCCGGGCTATGGTGTGAGCGGGGCTGCTTCAGGAGTGCCTGCCTGGCGGACCTGCTTCCATTGTTTTACCGCATCCTGCAGGCGCGGCCAGGTATGGATACCGGTGATCACCAGCAGGACGAAGCTCGCCGCGCCCGCTACGCCGAACAACGCATAACGCAGGGTACGCAGCGTCCCGGTGTTCTCTGCGCTGGCAGCCTGAAGCAGGCGCTCTTTCGATGCAGACACAAACTCTGCCCTGGGCTCTACCGGCACGAGCACATCATCCAGATACCGTTCAACATCCTCAATCTGGTCTCGATGCTTCCATGAATATTTACCATTGTTGAACATCTTAATCCTTTATCCTTCCTCAACGGGATAGGCGACAATGCCAACGGTTCCCGGTCCCAGATTGGCAGCTACTGCAATCGATAAATCCGTCACGATCAGATCCTGGCAGTTCAATACACTCTTAACCTTCTCTACCAGCGACTCACCGGCAGAGGGGTCCTGAGCGTGGAAGACCGCCACATTCACCGGCGTTTTCCCGACCTGCCGGCGCACGTTTTCCAGCATATTTTCCAGCGCGTGCCGGCGGGTTAACACCCGTCCTGCGATCTCCAGCGCTCCATCGTAAAGGGCAACCACTGGTTTTAGATGCAGGAAGTTTGCCCATGCTGCCTGCAGTGACCTCATCCGCATGCTGCGGCGTGCGTACGACAGGTTGTTCAGGGTGAGGAACATCGTCAGGTGCCTGCGCATATCCTCGAGGCGCTGCAGGATCCGTTCGATCGAATAACCGGCCCGGTCGAGCAAACGCGCTTCCCGGCACAGATACCCCATTGCAGCCGAACCCCCCGCCGAATCGAAGGGGATAATATGGTACTGGCCGAACAATTCACTGGCTGCTGCCTGCGCTGAGGCAAAGATCCCGGAAAGCGTGCGGGTGACGTGCACAGAGAGGATCCGGTCTCCCGGCTCTGCGATGGACTTATAGAAGTCAACCAGTTCCTGCGGCGATGGAGGCCTGGTCTGGGGTATTTCGCCCGTCTCAGCCACCAGGCGGTAAAACTCGCCCTTTTCCAGGTCAGTCCCCTGCTGGTAGGTCTGTTCTTTCAGTTGAACCTGCAGCGGGATCACCTGGATGTCGTACATCTCCGCCCATCCGGCGGGCATGTCACCGGCTCCATCCATGACTATACGCAGCATAGTCTTCGCTCCATCTTGTCGCGCATCCGCCGTCAGTCAGCAGCGCTGCGCTGCAACCCATCCAGGTTGATGGCAGAGCGTTCCAGCTCATCTCGCAGGGATAGTAGGGTGCGGTGATACAGGCTTTTCACCGCGCCTTCTGTGCGCCCCATGATCTGACCGATCTCTGCGTTGGAGAGGTGCTCCACAAATTTTAAAATCAGCAGCTGCTGGCGCTCGGGCGGCAAACAGCGAATGACCCGCAAAAGCCGCTCTCGCTCCTCCGCCTGCAGCACCTCGTGCTCGGGGAGCTCGCCTGCGGCGTGGTAATTGAATAACCCGTCGTCCAGCGGCACCTCTTTCCGCCGGCTGTTATCGCGGTGCCAGTTCGCCACCAGATTATGCGCAATCCGGTACAGCCAGGCCGAAAAAGGAAGACCGCGATCCTTGTAGCGCGTGATGTGCCGCATGGCGCGCATAAAAACGCGCTCGGTCAGGTCCTCGGCATCCAGCGTACTGCCAGTGCGGTAATAAATGTAGCTGTAAATACGCCCTACGTACCGCTCGTAGAGCATGCCAAAAGCTTCTACATCTCCTTGCGAAGCTCTCGCAAGAATGACGTCATCGCCCTGTTCCAGCACCTTTGCTATTCCTTTGCTGGCAGGGTTACGCATAATAAAACCCCGCCCTTGGGTAAAAGTTTCTCCGAGTATATCACGAGATATTTCTACCGCAGGTACAGGCAGATGCCGCTACCGGCTGAGTTAATTGTATGCTTCTATGGGGGGAAAAGTGAAGAAGGGGCTGCAGGCCTTCCGGTGTTGCTGTCCTGAATTAGGGCTCTATGAGGGGAAAACCCTGAAAAAGACCCGCCCGAAGACGCCAGAAGCCAGGCCGGAGATGGTATTGATCTGAACCGGAGAATATGCTCCGGGCATATGCCGGTGGGGCGTTAAAAATCCCCGGCGCGCTCGAGTACCGCCTCAATCTGCCGGCGCAGTTCAGGGGTCAGCCATTCCTCTTCGTAATCGGCTTCTTCTTCAAACAGGGGCGCGGCGTCGTCCAGCGGTTCAAGCCAGCCGGTACTGCGGGGCTCGAGGGTGCGCAAACTGATGTGGCGCACAGCGGGGTCTCCGTTATCGAGCACCAAAAATTTACCCTGGCCTGCGCTGCCATCGATGTAGCGGGCGCGAAAACCGCACTGCGGGCATGAAAACTCATAACCTTCCTGGCCGTGCACATGGATCTGATTACATTCGGTGTGGTGGATGGGCGTTACACTCATCAAGAATCTTCCTTATATAGATCGGATTTCACCTGTAAAGATACAGGTAAGCCCGCCGCTGGTCAACCGCTGCAGCCGACGCTCCTGTAAGGTTTTTCTGACAATTCTGTAAGCTGGGGTGGATAATGATGTACAGGTTATAAAACCCATCATAAATAAAACCCGCTTTCCAGGCTATAGGGATTACTCCTGTTTTCGGGGTGTGAATCTTCCTATTGCCGGGTAGGGTTAATCCTTACCCATCTTCAGGGTTTCCCCTTAGCCTGCACACCGGCAAAACAAGAAAATTTTTACAAAACGCTAAGAGAAAAGCCTTGAATCTCGCCCCCGGATGTTGTAGAATAAATGTGCAATTTGGGGATGACTGGTTTCGACGGGAGAGGCTGGTCCCAAACTGCGAGCCGAGAGGCGCCGACCTCGATAAATCAGCGCAAAAAAATAAGTGCCAACCGCACTTCCTACGCTGCTCTTCCTCTCGCCGCATAAGCGAGTGATTAAGCAGCTGGCCCCTTAGATGGGCCACGTCCACCGGCGCCGCTCTCCGGCCGGCCGCCGGACCGGGCGTCACAAAGCCGGAGTGCTGCACGCTACGCCGCTACACGTGCAAAAGAAGGGCTTTCGGGCCCTGGCGGCTGGCCCAGCGCCTGCTCTGTCGATCGTGCGGCGTCTGGGCGAGAGCAAACGATCGACTACGCTCGTAGACGTTTGGAGATCGAATCTTTCGGACTCGGGTTCGATTCCCGACATCTCCACCTGAAGCAGAAAAACCGGCCGTGCGCCGGTTTTTTATTCTGCCCCGTCTCCAGTCCCGCCGGATCCGCAGGCATCATCCCATGTATAATTACCCCAACTCAACCAAAAAAGGAACGACCAAAGGAGGCATTCCAATGACCCAACCTGCGAACCGCCTGGATCTTCCCGATGCACCTGTCAGCGAAAAAGGCAGGGGGATCACAGGCATGGAATACGAGATCATCGGCACCACCATGCAGGCCGTGATCCTGGAACTCGACCCGGGCGAGACGGTATACTCCGAAAGCGGTGGGATGGCATGGATGTCCAGCAACATCGAGATGCGCACCAGCGGGCGCGGCGGGGGGCTGGGCGGCGTGCTCAAACGCGCTGTCAGCGGTGAATCGCTCTTCCTGGTCGAATACACCAGCCAGAATGGCAAGGGCAAAGTCGCCTTTGCAGCCAGTTTTCCCGGAAGGATCGTCCCGATCCGGCTGGAACAGGGCCAGCAGATGATCTGTCAGAAAACGGCATTCCTGTGCGCGGAGAAAACCGTCAGCCTGGACATTCACTTCCGCCGCAGACTGGGTGCGGGCATCTTCGGCGGTGAGGGCTTCATCATGCAGAAGCTGACCGGCCCCGGGGTCGCCTTCGTCACGCTGGATGGTGAGATTTTTGAGTATGATCTGGCGCCCAACGAGGTCATGAGGGTCGACACCGGGCACGTCGCTATGTACGAGCCCACGGTTGCCTTTGATGTCGAGATGGTCAGGGGCTTTTCCAACATCTTTTTCGGCGGCGAAGGCCTATTCCTGGCCACCCTGCGCGGACCCGGCCGCATCTGGCTGCAGACCATGCCCACCAGCAACCTGGCGCGCGCTCTCAAACCCTACCTACCCACCAGCTCGAACGGGTAAAAGTAGAATCTTCTGGGGAGGCAGCAGCGAACTGCCTCCCCGTTTCCATGCAAACCGGCCTGCCTGCGTTTGCTCATCCATTACTTGATCATAACGAAGGAAGGTTTTCTCCATGCTGGATGTCATCGCTTTTGATGCCGATGATACGCTCTGGCATACCGAGTTGTATTACCGCCAGGCCGAACAGCGCTACCTCGCCATGCTGGCGGCCTGCGGGGTCTCTACGGAGGATGCGCTGGCCGCGCTCCACCGCCTGGAGATCGACAACCTGGTTTACTTTGGTTACGGGATTCGCGGCTTCATCCTGTCGATGATCGAGGCCGCTATTCAGGTCTCCGCCGGGCGCGTGTCCACGTCCGATATCCAGGAGATGATCGAGCTGGGGCGCGGCATGACAGGCCACGAGATCCGGCTGCTGGACGGCGTCAGGGAAACGCTGGACAGTCTTACCGGTCGGCGCCTGATGCTCATCACCAAAGGCGATACCCTGGATCAGGAGAGCAAGATCCGCCGTTCCGGCCTGGCCGGTTATTTCCCGCTGGTCGAGATCGTGCTCGATAAAACCCCCGAAGCGTATGCCAGTGTTTTCGCCCGCCATTCCATAGACCCTACTCGCTTTGTCATGGTGGGGAACTCACTGCGCTCGGATATCGCGCCCGTCCTGGCACTGGGTGGATATGCGGTCCACATCCCCTATCCCGACAGCTGGGCTCATGAATCGGCCGCAGACCTGCCTGCTGACCGTTCCCGTTTCTTTGAAATTTCCAGCATGCACCAACTGGGTGAGGTCATCGCAAAGATCGAAGCGCAGATTACGCAGGCCGGCCCCCGCTGAGCCCGGCCTTCTGCAAGTAAATTAATGAGGGTATGAATTTCTGGTTGTGATTCGTCGTCCTTCTCTGAACCACTGCCACCCCTTTTGAAACAGGGCAGCGGCACCGAGAATTACACACCAGTAGAAGATGTATTCTGGAAAAGAAAACACCAGAACCGAAATTGGGCTGGCATTCTCCAGCATGGGGACCTCCAGGATCCTTAAGCCGTAGATGCCCCATAGATGCGCAAGCACGGATTCCAGGCCGGCCAGGAAGCAGAAGGTAACGACCGGAATTCCGGGCAAACGGAGAGCCAGCCAGTGGAAAACCAGTGCGAAGAGGGCAAACGATACTGGCACCAGGAACAAAAAACCACCGTAGCGGAACCAGGCCGGAAAGAAGTATTGATAATAACTGTCCCAGAAAGTAAAACCCAGCACAACCCCAAAAATGCTCCACAGGATCGCTGCGGTGCCTGCCAGGGGCCATTTAAGCTCACGAAAATGCGCTGGTTTGATGCGCCAGACCAGAAGAAGGACAAGGGCTGCATCCACGAGTGCGATTAGAACGCTGCTGACCCAGAAATGTTCTGACCGTAATTGAAAATATCCGGGGAGCATCTTGAGGCCCCTCCCAGGTCCCGGTTTCCAGACCAGCTGCCGCTGGACTGTTCTGCGCCCTCCTTGCGGTTCAGCCAAGCACGGTCTTGATGAACCTGCTGCCTCCTGGGATTTGCAAACTCATATTAAAGATTTACAACAGCTGCCGCAGTTCCTCCGTTAGGGCCGCGGAAAGCTCCGGCCGGCCGTGGAACTGCGCCGGCGTGTTCTGAAAGAGCAGGATGCGCCATTCGTCTGCGCCCCGGATGGCCACCAGTGTTTGCACTGCGTTGACGGCCGGATTGATGTCCTGCATTCCCGGCGGGATCATGCCGCACACAGCGTGGATCAGCACACCGTCCGGGCTGAACTGCCTCATACTGCGAATTTTCCCCACGTAGCGCGCCGTTTCATGATCGGCAAAGATGCGGCCCAGCTCGTCCCGCACCGCTGCGCTGCCGTCCATCACACTGCCGTCAAAGCCGACAACCAGCGCCTGCGGGTCGAAAAGGGCCGCGTAGTCCGCTGCAGAGCGCCGGTTCCAGGCGTCCAGCAGGGCATGGTAGATGGCTGTGAGGCGTTCTTTCACTTCAGGACCGGGTGTTGAGGTCATGAGCTCACTCGCACCACCAGGCCTTTCAGGTAGGCGCCCTCAGGGAAGTTGAGCGCCACAGGGTGATCGGGCCCCTGCTGCAGGTGTTCAACGATCAGCGCCTCTCTGCCGGAATCCAGTGCCGCGCCGGCGACAATCTTCTGGAAAAGGTCGGCCGTCACACCGCCGGAGCACGAAAAGGTGACCAGCATCCCACCCGGGCGCAGCAGCTTCAGCGCCAGCAGGTTGATGTCTTTATAACCCCGGGCTGCACGCTGGGCCTGCGCTGCGGTCTGGGCGAATTTCGGCGGGTCCAGGATGATCATGTCGAAGGAGCGCCCCTGATCACGCAGTGTGCGCAGGTATTTGAAGACATCGGCCTCCACAAAAGTGACTTTATCGACCGGGAACCCATTGAGCTCAATATTGGCGCGTGCCGCCGCCAGCGCGTCTGCCGAACTGTCCACCGCGATGACAGCCGTTGCGCCCCCTGCCAGGGCATATGTACTGAAACCGCCGGTGTAGCAGAAGCAGTCCAGCACCTCTCGCCCCTGGGCCAGCTCGCGCACCCGCTTCCGGTTCCGCCGCTGGTCGAGGTAGCAGCCCGTCTTATGGCCTCCACGCACGCCCACCTGGAATCGCAGCCCGTTTTCCACGATCTCCAGCGGATCCGGCGGTTCATCCCCGCGCACCGGGCATACCCGCTCAGGCAGGCCCTCCAGACGGCGCACATCCACATCCGAACGCTCGAACAACCGCTCCGCGGCGCTCAACTCCACCAGCAGGTCGGCCAGGGTCGAGCGCCAGTATTCGCTTCCGCTGCTTAAAAACTGGGCCACCAGGGTATCGCCGTAGCGGTCTACCACCAATCCGGGCAGCCCGTCCGATTCGCCGTGCACCAGGCGCTCGGCACTGGTCTCGCCGGCCGGGATCAGCGCCTGGCGCAAAGCCAGGGCCGCGCACAGCCGCCGCCGGAAAAAGCCGGCATCGACCTTCTCCCCTTCATCCCAGGTCCACACGCGAGCCTGGATCTGTGAATGCGGACTGTAGGCACCCCAGGCCAGAAATGAGCCGTCGGAAGCCTCGATGCGCACCGTTTCACCCGCCTGCGGGTCGCCGCAGACCTTAGCCACTGCGCCGGAGAAAACCCAGGGATGCCGCCGCAGCAGCGACTTTTCCCGCCCCGGACGGATGCGCATCACCGCCATATCAGCGTTTTCCTTCCGCCAGCGCGCGCAGGCCGGCCTCATCCAGAACCGGGACGCCCAGATCCTGCGCCTTTTGCAGCTTCGACCCCGGGTTTTCACCCCGCACCAGATAGCTGGTCTTCTTGCTGACCGAATCCGTCACCTTTCCGCCGTGCGCCTGGATAAACGCTTTCGCCTCTTCACGCGAAAACGTGGGCAGGGTGCCGGTCACCACAAAGGTCATCCCGGCCAGGCTGTCGCCCACCGGCTTCCGGTCATTGTTCTGGGCCCGCGGCCACACACCCGCCGCCTTCAGCTTCTCCAGGAGCTGCCGGTTCCTGGGGTTCTGGAACCAGTCGACGATCGCCTCGGCGATATTGGGTCCAATGCCGTCGATCGACTGCAGCTGCTCAGAAGTCGCTGCAGCCAGGGCGTCCAGGTCCGGGAAATGGCGGGCCAGGTCGCTGGCGGTCACTTCGCCGACTCCCATGATTCCCAGAGCCGTGATCACCCGCTCCAGCGGCCGGCTGCGCGAGTTCTCTATCGACTGGAGGATATTGTCGGCCTTCTTCTCGGCAAAGCCCTCCAGCGACAGCAGGTCTTCGCGTTTCAGGTAATACAGGTCGGCCACGTCGTGCACCATGCCCTCGGCTACCAGCTGCTCGACGATGCGGATGCCCAGACCCACGATATCCATGGCCCCGCGCGAGACGAAGTGCTCCAGGTTGCGCACGAGCTGCGCCGGGCAGGCGGCGTTGACACAGTACCAGTAGACCTCGCCGGGGATGTTCTGGACCGGGGTGGCGCAGGCAGGGCAGACCTGCGGCGGCGTGTACACCTGCTCTTCGCCGGTGCGCGCGCCCTCGATAGGCCCGATCACGTATGGGATGACATCGCCGGCACGCTTGACCATCACCCGGTCGCCGACGCGGATGTCTTTACCCTTGATATAGTCGAAGTTGTGCAGGGTTGCCTGTTTGACGATCACGCCCCCGATCTCCACCGGTTCCAGCACGGCATAGGGTGTGAGGACACCGGTGCGGCCGACATTGACACGGATGTCCAGCAGCTGCGTGGTCACTTCCTGAGCCGGGAATTTATACGCGATCGCCCCGCGCGGGTCTTTTCCTACGACCCCCAGATCGGCCTGGAGGCGCATGTCGTTCACCTTGATCACGATGCCATCGGCTTCGAACGGGATTTCATTGCGCTTCTCGGCCCAGATATTACAGGTCGTAATGGCCTTTTCCAGGTCCGGGCACAGCTCGGCTGGCGGGGTGGGAAACCCCAGCTTGCGCAGGTATGCCAGGCGTTCCCACTGGGTGTCAGGCACCTCCACATCGGCGGCGACGATTGAATAGACGAAAAGGTCCAGCGGCCGCGAGGCTGTAATGGTGGGATCGAGCTGGCGCAGTGACCCGGCTGCGGTGTTGCGCGGGTTCAGGTAGGTCTTTTCCCCGGCCTCCATCAGGCGCTTGTTCAGCGCTTCAAAATTCTCGATCGTCATATACACTTCGCCCCGCACCACCAGGTAGCCCGGGGGCGTGCCCTTCCCGTCGGCCGGTATACGCAGCGGCACCGCCTTGACGGTGCGCAGGTTGGCGGTGATGTCCTCGCCGATCACGCCGTCCCCGCGCGTGGCGCCCTGCACGAACACACCGTTCTGGTAGTGCAGCACCACGGTCAAACCGTCGATCTTCGGCTCCACCACATAGTCGGTGTGCTCCACCCGGTCGTCCACACGCCGGATGCGCTCAAACCAGGCGCGCACCCCGTCCGCGTCGAAGGCGTTCGCCAGGCTCAGGATGGCGTGAGGGTGGCGGACCTTTTGAAATCTCGACGCCGGCTGGCCGCCGGTGCGCTGGGTGGGCGAATCGGGGGTGATCCACTCCGGATGCTGCGCCTCGATTTCGCGCAGTTCGGCCATCATCCGGTCATATTCATAATCGCTGATCACCGGATCATCCAGCACGTGGTAGCGGTAGTTATGGTAGTTCAGCTCGCGGCGCAGTTCTTCTAACCGCTCTTGTAGGGATTGGGTTTCAGATTTGGTGTCCATAGGTTTATGCGGCGATTTTTCGATTCTTCATGATGAGGTTGGTGCAGACAGATGTGCGCTCTGTGAAGATTGCACTTCAAAGGCCGGCGCATCGGCCGGTTCGCCCAGGGCAGCCGCCGAGAGCAAAATAAAGGTGATCCACACCGCATCCGCCAGCAGCAGGTGGATGATCTGCATGGGCACCGGCACCAGCAAAATCACGTTCACAAATCCGGCAAGCAGCTGGATGACGAATAGTACTCCCAGTCCAACGGCCATCCGTTTCACGATGATCTGGCCGCGCAGCCTCGCCAGCATGCTGCCCACAAAAGCCAGATAAAAGCCCACCACGACTGCCGTGACGGGATGCCAGATGCGGAGCTGGATCAGGAAATGCGAGGTGGGAGAAAAATCCTGCTGCATGGCTTCACCCAGGGAACTGGCCGGGAATATTGTATCGCCCAGGGCGGTGATCGCCCCGGTGACACCCAGGATCAGGATGCCGGCAAAACCGATCGCGATTCCAGCCAGCGCCCTGCCCTGCCCCCTCAGCCGCACCCGCTCACCGCCCGATGCCCACCAGGCGGTGAGGGCCAGGCTGGCCAGCAGGAGGAAAGTGTTCACCAGGTGGACAGCCATCGAGACCACTCGTCCCATCGAGACGTTTCCGGCCACCCATTCAAAGCGCACCAGAGCAGCTCCCACCAGCGACTCAGTGATGATGAAGAAGAGCGCCAGCGAGGCACCCAGGCGCAGGATGTGTCCAGCTGGGACCAGGCGAAAAGCCCAGATAAACAGGATGATAACGAAAAGCAGCGCCAGCCCGCTGGTGATGCGGTGCGTGAATTCGATCAGGGTTTCCACCTGGGCGGCGCGCGGCAGCACTTCACCGTTGCAGAGCGGCCAGTGGCTGCCGCATCCCGCTCCCGAGCCGGTAGCGCGCACAAACGCACCCCATAAAACCACAGCCAGGTTGTAGATCAGTGTCCCCCAGGCGAAGTGTGCAAAATGTCTGTCGATCTTCATGTTCTCCCCATGCTGCTAGAAAAGTGTGGGCTGTTGCGCCGGGCGCAGGGGTTCAACAGGCAGCCCGGCGATCTCCTTGAAACGGTTGGCCGTCATCGGGGCAAAGCCCGCATAATCGTTGTTCGTAAACCCGTAAACGCTTTCCAGCCGGTCCTGGACGGCATGAATTTTTTCCCACCAGCTTTTCAGGTCGGTCGTGCGGTCCAGTCTTTCGTGGGTGTGGTGGTCAAAGCTGCCGTGCCGTCCAATCCAGCGGATATAAATGAAAGGGGCTGTTACATAAATATTTCGCGGCAGTCCCGGGTACTGGGTCGCTGCCCAGGCCACGCCGTGCTTCTCAAACAGTGCTGCGGTCTCGTTCTCCGCAGTGTACCACGACTGATCTCGAACTTCAACGGCGTAGGACGGGCCGCGCGGCAGCTCGCTCAGGAACACATCCAGGTCTGCGTGGCGAGAGGCATCAAAGGAGGGTGGGAACTGCACCAGGATGACGCCCAGCTTCTTGCCCAGGGTCTCCACTACGGTGACAAATTCCTGCATCAGGCCGGCCACGCCCACGAGACTGAGGTCGTGCGTGATGACGCGCGGGACCTTCAGGCTGAACCGGAAGCCTTCCGGGGTCTGGGCGGCCCAGCGTTTCACAGTTTCGATGCGCGGTGTGCCGTAAAACGTAGAATCGATCTCCGCGGCGTTGAAAATCCGGCTATAATATGTAAGCCAGCTGCGAGCAGGCATATCCTGTGGATAGAATACCCCGCTCCAATCTTTATAACTGAAACCCATTGTACCGATATACCAGTCTGTCATAGTTGCATCGCTCTTTAAAAGAAGGAATAACAATGTCTGATCAAATCATCACCGTCTACGGTACCGTCTGGTGCGGCGACTGCCGCAGAACACGCCGGTTCCTCGATGAACACCAGATCGAGTACCAATGGATCAATATCGATCAGGACAAAGTGGGGGAACAGTACGTCTTGAAGGTTAACAAAGGGAACCGCAGTGTCCCTACAATCCTGTTCCCGGATGGTTCGATTCTTGTTGAGCCATCCAATGCACAGCTCGCTAAGAAACTGAACCTCGCCGAACCGGTGTGATGGTGTGGGCTGTAGAATCCGGTAATATCAGGTCAGGATGGGCTTTTTTGCCCATCCTTTTGCTTTTAACCGTTATGACCCACCGGGCCATTCCGGGATCCCTCACTCCGGGCACTGCAGCCCAATAAACTGCAGCCAGCTCAGCAGGTCTTCGTGCAGCTCGCCGGCGGGGGTCACACGGTCAGCATCGGGTGCAGCCACGGCGATATATGGTGCGCCGTAAGCGTCCAGTAAATAGATAAAACTATCCTCAGGCCCGATCAGGCTGGCATCTACAAGGCAGGCGTAAGCGCTGCGGACCTCACCGTCTTCGTCCGAGAGGACCGGAAAGCCCAGTGACTGCAGGGCCTCATCCGTGGCCAGTTTTTCCAGGAGTTCCGGGAAAATGGCCAGGATGCGGCTTTCCTGGTCACGGTAGGCCTGCTCGCGTTCTGCGAACCCCTCCAGCACCTCCCGGCACCCCGGGCAGTGCTTGTCGTGCGGGAAGAAGACCACCAGCGAAAACTGCTCGTATGTATCGGAAAGGCAGATCTCACGCTCCCAGGTGGATGGCAGGCAGAATCCCGGGCCAGGCTGCATGCGGTCATCTTCGTCAAACCGGATCCACAGCGTTTTCTCAGATCTCATAACCCGCCCGGATCAAAGCCTGATCGAGCTCTCGAAAAGAAGGCTCGACGACGATCAACGCATCCTTTCCGAAAACGATCGTCGGAATGCGCTGTTCACCGTGATTGACCCGCTCCACAAAGCGCCGCGCGGTGTCATCTTCGTCGATGTTGACCTCTACAAAGGGGATTTCAAATGCCTGCAGCCGTTCGCATACGACCCGGGTATCGGTGCTGTCTGGTCGTCCGTAAATAACCACCGGCAGCGGTTTGACTTCATCATTGACCACTTCAAAAAGCCTGCGGTGATCCTCAGTCATATTGCCTCCCTCACCAGTACCCCCTTCTTTCCATGAATGGAAAATCTGTTTTATTTTACCAGACAGCCCCATCGGGCGGGCACTGCGCAGCGCAGACCGCATGGCTGCGAATGGTTCCAGGAAGGCGTCACGTGAACAGGCAGCGCCTGCCCTCATATTCCCTGTAAGGTATAATCCTCTCGTACCGGGGCAAATCAATCCACAGGCGAGGGATGCATGTCTGAAAGAATCCTTGTTGTCGAAGACGAACCGGCTCTTCAAGAAACGCTGGCCTACAATCTGACGCGGCAGGGCTACACCGTAGAGGTCGCATCCGATGGCCAGTCGGCCATCGAAACCGCGCGGCGTATGCACCCGGACCTGATCGTCCTCGACATTCTTCTGCCCGTCCTGGACGGTTTCGAGGTCTGCCGCATCCTGCGCCAGGATATGAACACCCCCATCCTCATGCTGACCGCCCGCGACAACGAGATCGACCGCGTGATCGGGCTGGAAATGGGCGCGGATGACTATATGACCAAGCCCTTCAGCATGCGCGAGTTTCTCGCCCGCGTGAAGGCCCAGCTGCGCCGGGTGCGCCTGATCCGCGAAGAAATGGATCAGGAGGCCGGCCTCGCCAGAGAAATTATCCGCTTCGGCAACCTCACCCTCGACCTCACCCGCCGTGAAGTCCTGCTCAACGACCAGCCGGTAGCCGTCAAGCCCAAAGAATTCGATCTGCTGCTCTTCCTGGCGCGCCACCGCGGTCAGGTGCTCTCCCGCGAACTGATCCTTGAACGAGTATGGGGCTGGGAGTTCAGCGGAGGCAGCCGCACGGTCGACGTGCACGTGCGCTGGCTTCGGGAAAAAATCGAGCCCGATCCCGCCGAACCCACCCGCATCGTCACGGTGCGCGGCGCGGGTTATCGATTCGAAGGTTAACCTTGTTCCAGAGCATCCGCTGGCGCATCGCCGTTCCCTATATCCTCCTGCTGCTGCTCACCCTGCTGGGACTGGCGACCTATGTCGCTTCCACCGTCCGCCAGTCTTACATTAACCAGATGCAGACGGAGATCACCGCCGATGCGCGGCTGATCGCCGTGCGTGCCGCTGCTGCGCTGCAGGATGGCGCTCCCCCTGATGAGCTGGACCGCATCGCCCGCCAGTCTGCCGCCATCCTGAACCGCCGCGTTACGATCATCGATGCGGAAGGGAACGTGCTGGCTGAATCCCATGAAGCTGCGGCGGGAATGGAAAACCACATGGAGCGCCCCGAGTTCCTGCAGGCCTGGACCGATGGCGAAGGGATCAGCCTGCGCGACAGCGAAACACTCGGCAGCGAGATGCTGTATGCAGCCGTGGCCGTGTATCCTCCTGGTGAAGAAAGCGCCGGGACTCCACTCGGTTATGTGCGCGTGGCGCTGCCGCTGCAGCAGATTCAGCAGTTCATCAACCGCATGCTGCGCATCTTCCTGGGCCTCACCCTGGCAGCTGCCCTCATTTCGACCCTGATCGCCGCCTGGATCGCCTCGCGCACCACCCGCTCGCTGCGCCGGCTGACCGAGGCTGTGCGCCAGGTCCCCGCTGGCGAACTGTTCGACGAGCCCGTCAGCCGGAACAGCGATGAATTTGGCCAGCTCCACCTGGCGTTCAACCAGATGGCCGTGCGCCTGCGCAAGCAAATCAACGATCTGGACACAGAGCGCAGCAAGCTGGCTGCAGTCCTGGCCCAGATGACCGACGGCGTCATTATCGCCGGCGAAGAGGGTGAGGTGCAGCTAATAAACCCCGCGGCGGAAAACATGTTCTCGATTACCCAGGAGAGTGCCCTGGGCCGCACCCTCGCCGAAGCGCTGCGCAGTCACCAGTTTGTGGACCTCTGGCAGCAGTGCAAGCAGAGCGGTGAAACCGTTTCGACCTCTATCGAAATCCCCACCCGGCGCATCTTCCTGCAGGCAGTGGCCACGCCGCTCGGCGAATCGCTTCCGGGCAGCATCCTGCTGCTCTTCCAGGACCTCACCCGCCTGCGGCATCTGGAAACCGTACGGCGGGACTTCATCAGCAACATTTCTCATGAGCTGCGCACGCCTCTGGCTTCTTTGAAGGCCCTCACCGAAACCCTGCAGGAGAGCGCCTTTGACGACCCTCCGGCCGCACGCCGCTTTCTCCAGCGCATGGAGACCGAGGTCGATGCTCTGAGCCTCATGGTCTCCGAGCTGCTCGAGCTGTCACGCATCGAATCCGGCCGTGTCCCCCTGCAGTTAAAGGCCGTCGATCCCAAACAGGTGATCCAGGTCGCTGTGGACCGCATGAAGCTGCAGGCCCAGCGGGCAGGGCTGGAGATGGTCGTTGATTGTCCTTCCGGCACGCCGTCCATCCTGGCCGACCAGCCCCGCCTGGAGCAGGTCATGGTGAACCTGCTCCACAACGCCATCAAATTCACGCCTGCCGGCGGCCGGATTTCCATTCACCTGGAGAGCAGCGGTTCAGAAGCGCTGTTCACCGTCCAGGATACCGGCCCCGGCATCACGGAGGATGATCTGCCGCGCATCTTCGAGCGCTTTTACAAGGCCGACCGTGCCCGCACCAGCGGCGGCACCGGGCTGGGGCTTGCCATCGCCCGTCACCTGGTGGAAGCGCATGGGGGCAGAATCTGGGCTGAGAGCCAGGTCGGCCGCGGCAGCACCTTCCGCTTTTCTATTCCCCTCGCCAGTTAATCCGTGCCAGCCTGGCAGACATAGGGATTCTCCCTGCTTCGATAGGGATATCCCTGATTGACCTGCTTACTTTTGAAGGCTAAAATCTTGCTGCATAAAGCTGCATTCAGGGGGACAGTTCAGCAAACGTAACCAGCCTGCACACCATGTCAGGTGCCTGCACCTGATCATCGACAGCCATAAAACAGCCACACGGCCTGTCCGGGCGCCGCGCCCGACAGGCAAAGCTTTTCGCCTCTGCATCACCCTGGCAGGCTGCGGATCCGTATGCCTGTGTGAACGGGCAGACAAACCTTCGCTCAACGGAAAAATCCCGGCAGTGGGCCGGAACAGTGTGAGCGAGTATCTCAGTAGAGGAGACGGTACGATGACGAAGACAATTGTAGGTCTGTACGCCAGATTTGAAGACGCCAAGGCAGCCGTGCGCGAGCTGACTGAGGCGGGGTTCGAACGTGAAAATATCAGCATGGTCGCCAGCGATGCGGAGGGCAAATACACCCGGGACATGCATCTGGAAGAACGCGCTGAGGATGCCGCCAGCGGAGCTGTCACCGGCGCCGGGGTCGGTGCGGTGTTAGGCGGCCTGGGCGGGCTGCTGGTCGGGCTTGGCGCGCTGGCCATCCCCGGGATCGGGCCAGTGCTGGCCGCCGGCCCTCTGGCAGCCGCGCTGGCCGGCGCGGGGATTGGCGCCGCGGCTGGCGGCCTGATGGGCGCCCTGGTCGATCTGGGGATCCCTGAAGAAGAAGCCGGCTACTATGCGGAAGGGCTGCGCCGCGGTGGGACCCTGGTGTCCCTGACCACCGGCGACGAACGCTCCGGCGAGGCCGCGCGCATCATGAACCGCCATAATCCGGTCGACCTCGACCGCCGTTCTCAGCACTGGACCCGGGAAGATGGCTGGCAGGGCTATGACCGCTCGGCCCAACCCTACACCAACGAAGATATCGCCCGAGAGCGGGAGCGCTGGGGCAGTATGGAAACTGCTGAGCACTATGAAGGTAATGATGCCGCTGCTGAGTTTATGGATGAAGAAATATCTGCGGACAGACGCGAATTCCCTTCGGGAGAGGTTCGTCCTCGTTCCTATACCACAGAGCATCTTTACCAGGACCAGCCCGAAACCTTCCAGGGCGCCTTCCACAGTCGCGATGTGGACATTCAGGACCTGGATGAGGGCTACCGGCGGGATTCCATGCGCTACAACGAGTTTGAGCCGCTCTTCCGCCAGGATTTCGAAGAAAACATGTCGACTGGAGCCAGTTACTCTTTCGACGATTACCGCACGGCTTATACCTACGGCTACGACCTGGCCAGCTCGGATCGCTTCCGCGAGTACGACTGGCAGCGCATTGAGCCCGAAGCACGCCGTCACTGGGAGAACCAGAACCCGGACAGCGCCTGGGAAGATTTCAAAGATGCGGTTCGCAGAGGTTGGGAAGCGACTCTCGGACGGGTAGTGTAAACCGCCGGAGAAGAAAGAAAAGGAGCCTGGTCAGTATCAGGCTCCTTTTTGTTATTTTCGCTTGTTGATCTTGCGAAGTTCTTCGGCCATGGAGCGAAAATCCAGGATCACAGCGCCTAATCCCAGGAGAAATGCTCCCAGGTGCAGGATTACCCCCATCGCAGTGGACTGCCATCCCGGATTCATGATCCAGTTGTAAACAACAATCGACATGACCAGCAGGCCCAGGAGCATCAGCGGGCGGATCAGGCGCGGTCCTTTCACATTTTCCTCCTTATTTACGGATACTGCTCAAATTCCAATTATACCGGAAGATGGGAGTCTGTGGTTTTCTTCACATGCGTTCTCCTTCCTGGAGATTCATTAACCAGTTGTTTACATGGCCTTGACCGGCCATTAACTCCTTCTTGTAAGGTCGTTAAACATCGCATGCTAAGATCCCAAATGGGAGAAAGATAACAAATCATGCGATTGAATTTTAAGGAGGTCCATCAACATGAAGCCCACACCAGCTGCGTGGCTTTCTGTATTGCTTGTGATCGCAGTATTTCTGACGGCCTGTTCCGGGAACGGCGGGCAGGCTCCTGCCCCCACCCAACCCGCAGGCACAAACGGCGAACCGCCCACCGATCCAGAGGAGTCCGGTGCAGCCGGCGGAGAAGCCGGCGAAGCCGTTGAACTGCCCCCGGTAGATCCTTTTGAATTTGAAGGCCGGATCAGTATTGCGGGCAGTTCCACCGTTTACCCGCTTTCAGAGGCCGTGGCGGAGCGCTTCGAAGACGAAGGCTTTTTAGGCGAGATCACTATCGCCAGTGTGGGCTCCGGCGCCGGTTTTGAACGCTTCTGCATTGCCGGGGAGACGGATATTGCCAATGCCAGCCGTCCCATCGAAGAAGATGAGATTTCCGCCTGCCGCAGCATCGGCCGCGAACCGCTCGAGTTCCGCGTCGGCACCGATGCGCTCGCCATCGTCGTCAGCCAGGAAAATGACTTCCTGACCAGCATGACCATCGAAGAACTGGCGATGGCTTATTCCGACCAGGCGCAGACCTGGGCAGAAGTCAATCCCGAATGGCCGGACGAACCCATCCAGCGCTTCAGCCCAGGATCAGACTCAGGCACCTATGATTTCTTTATCGAAACCGTCATGGCGGCTGTGTTCCCCGAAGATAAAGCTGAAGCCGCACTCCAGCAGGCCTCCGGCATTCAGTTCAGTGAAGACGACAATGTCCTGGTTCAGGGCGTGCTCGGCAGCCCCTATGCCATCGGCTACTTCGGTTATGCCTACTATCTTGAGAACGCTGACAGGCTGAAAGTTCTCGCCGTGGAAGGCATCGAGCCAACCGCCAGTACGGCGGAAAGTGGAGAATACCCGCTCTCCCGACCGCTCTACATGTACTCCGACGCCACTGTGATGCGGGAGAGGCCTCAGGTGGCTGCATTTATCAACTTCTTACTGACATACGTCAACGAAGAAATCGAGGGTGTGGGTTACTTCCCTGCGAACGAGGAGACCCTCAATGAGGCGCGCCAGAAATGGCTGGAAGCGGTGGACCAGTAGCTGCAGGATGAAACCGGCATTTCATCCATGCCGGAATGAGCTCCCCTCCCTGCTGAACGGCACGGGAGGGTCCAGCCTTTTGAAGCTGGTGTACACGAAAGGAGACGTGCATGGTAGATCGATCGGGTTCTGCTGACCTCTCGCTCTCAGCCGGCCGGGAGATGCTCACCGGGCCGGTTGATCTGCGTAAGAAGAGGCGCGCCGGAGAGACCATCATCCAGGCATTTCTGTTCCTCTGCGGCGCGATCACCATCCTGACCACTCTGGGGATTATTTACGTGCTGGGCAGGGAAGCGCTGCTGTTCTTTGGCAGCGGCGCGGTGACCCTGGGCGAGTTCTTCACCGGCACGCAGTGGCAGCCCCAGATCGGTAACTTTGGCGTGCTGCCGCTCGTCAACGCCACGCTGATGACCACCGCCATCGCCATGCTGATCGCCCTGCCGCTGGGTTTGATGGTCGCCATCTATCTCAGCGAATACGCCTCCGCCCGGGCCCGCAGCGTCCTCAAGCCCACCCTGGAGGTCCTGGCAGGCATTCCGACGATCGTTTACGGTTACTTTGCCCTGACGTTCATGACCCCGCTGCTGCGCCAGATCTTCGGTCGCGATGTGGTCGAAATCTATAACACGGCTTCGGCCGGCATTGTCATGGGCATCCTGATCCTGCCCCTGATCAGTTCGATGAGCGAAGATGCATTGAGCGCCGTGCCCCGCTCGCTGCGCGAGGCTGCTTATGGGCTGGGCGCCACCCGCCTGGAGACCGCGGTGCGCATTGTCGTCCCGGCTGCGATCTCTGGCATTGCCGCGGCCTTCATCGTCGGCATCAGCCGGGCAATCGGAGAGACCATGATCGTCGCCATCGCCGCCGGCGCCGGCCCGAAGCTGACCTTCAATCCGTTCGAAGGCGCCGAAACCATGACCGGCCACATCGTACGCATCAGCGGCGGCGATCTGAGCTATGGATCGATCGATTACACAAGTCTGTTTGCCATCGCACTGCTGCTCTTTGTCATGACGCTTATCCTCAACATCATCAGCCAGCGCATCGTCAGGCTCTTCCGGGAGGTGTACGAATGACCGCACCCGCCGGGGCCGTGCCCGAACCCTTTACCGGTGAGGCAAATCTGTCCGCCCGCAGGCGCACCGGGGCCATCTGGCGAACAATCTTCCAGCTCTCGACCATCATCGGGATCCTCGCCCTGGGCGCGCTGATCTTCACCATCATCGACAAATCTTTCGGCTATGTCCTGTTCGTTTACGAAGTCGACCCGGCAGAGCTTGCCGTGGGTGGCACCCCTTTAGAGCAGCTCTCCAGGGAACAGTTGATCCAGGTCTTTCAGCAAAACGTATCAGCGGGTGTGTTCCGGAACCAGCAGCGCATCCAGCCGCTCGCGGAGCGCAGCCGGGAAGACTTCCTGAGGTTGATCAATGAATACGTCCTCGAACCGGATATCGTGCAGACCTGGTCGCTCTACGACTCGCTCTTCAACCGGGATCAGGTCCTGTTCCGTGCGCAGCAGGTCGAGGGCGGCCAGCTGGTCTTCACATCCTGGATTGACCCGCAGTTCCTCACCTCGCCGCAGTCGCGCGATCCCCTCTTTGCCGGAGCCCGCACCGCGATCCTGGGATCGCTCTGGATCATCGTGGTGACGATTGTGGTCGCCTTCCCGACCGGTATCGGAGCGGCCATATATCTTGAGGAGTATGCGGGGGATAACTGGTTTAACCGCTTTATCCAGACCAACATCAACAACCTGGCCGGGGTACCTTCCATTATTTACGGAATGCTCGGGCTGGCGATTTTTGTACGTACGCTGGGCAGCCTCACCAGCGGCGCAGCCTTTGGTTTTACGGAACCGGCGTCCGGTAATGGACGCACGATCCTGTCCGCCGGGCTGACCCTGGCGCTGCTGGTTCTGCCGCTGCTGATCATCAACGCGCAGGAGGCCATCCGGGCGGTGCCAAATTCGCTGCGCGAGGCCAGCTACGGCCTGGGTGCCACAAAGTGGGAGACCGTCTGGCATCATGTGCTGCCCAGCGCCCTGCCGGGCATGCTCACCGGAGCCATTCTCTCCATCTCACGAGCCATCGGCGAGACCGCCCCACTGGTCGTGATCGGCGCGGCCACCTACATCACCAGCGATCCGGGCAGCATTTTCTCGCGCTTCACCACGCTGCCCATCCAGATTTACCAGTGGACCTCGCGCCCGCAGGCTGAATTCCGCAATCTGGCTGCCGCAGCCATCCTGGTGCTGATGGTGCTGCTGCTCACGTTAAACACCTCCGCCATACTGCTACGCAACCGTTTCAGCAGGAGATAGGACCAGCGATGACCGATCAAAAACCACAAGCCGCTGCCGGCTACCGCATCGATGCCGGCTATCATCGCCCAGACCCTGAGAATATCGCTATCGAGGCGAAGAATCTATCCGTTTACTACGGCAACTTCCGGGCAATTAAAGACATCAACCTGTGCATCGAACGCCAGAAGGTGACGGCGATCATCGGCCCCTCCGGGAGCGGAAAGAGCACCCTGCTGCGCTCTTTCAACCGCATGAATGAACTGGTGCCGACGGCCCGCATCGAAGGAGAAATCCTCTTTCACGGCCAGAACATCTACGCCCCCGGGGTTGATCCCGTTGAAGTGCGGCGTCACATCGGCATGGTCTTCCAGAAGCCCAACCCGTTTCCCAAAAGCATCTATGAAAACGGCGCCTGGGGTGCGCGCATCAACGGCTATAAAGGCAGTATGGACGAGCTCGTCGAGCAGTCGCTGCGTCAGGCCGCCCTCTGGGACGAGGTCAAAGACAAGCTCCACCAGAGCGGCCTCTCCCTGTCCGGCGGCCAGCAGCAGCGCCTGTGCATCGCCCGCGCCATCGCCGTGAAGCCGGACATCATCCTCATGGACGAACCCGCCTCGGCGCTGGATCCCATCGCCACGCTCAAAATCGAGGAGCTCATGCGTAACCTGGCCCGCAGTTACACCATCATCGTCGTCACCCACAACATGCAGCAGGCCGCCCGCGCCTCTGATTACACCGCCTTCATGACCATGGATGAGGACCGCGCCGGGATAATGGTAGAATATGGGGCAACAGAACAGATTTTCACCACTCCCCGCGATCAGCGCACAGAAGATTACATCACCGGGCGCTTCGGGTAAGATGGGGCGATCGAGAAAAGAAGGTGATTTATGTCATCACTCACTCCCAGAGAAAGGTTTGACCGCAGCATTAAAGCGCTGTTCGATGAGGTCCTGGTGCTGGGGAGCATGGTGGAACAGGCTGTGCTGGAATCCATCGACGTGTTAGCCAGGCGCGATCTGGATGCCGCGCATGCCCTTTACCGCCGAGACGAACTGATCAATCAAAAGCGCTACCAGATCGAAAAAGATGTCCTCACGTTGATCGCCACCCAGCAGCCAATGGCCAGAGACCTGCGCATCCTGTCTGCTGTGCTGGAGATCATCACCGAGTTGGAGCGCATGGGTGATTACGGCAAGGGGATCGCCAAGATCACCATTTTGATGGGCGATGAACCGGTTGATATCCCCATCGCAGATTTACGCCGCATGGCGGAACAGGGCCTGGACATGCTCCACCGTGCCCTGGGCGCCTTTATCGACCGCGACGATCAGACCGCGCGCAGCATCCCGAAGGAGGACGATCAGATCGACGCGCTGTACAATCATATCTACCGGGAAGCGATCGCGCAGATCGTCAAAGAACCCGCCGCAAACGTTGACCAGGGCAACTACATCATCTGGGCCGCCCATAACCTGGAGCGCATGGCCGACCGAGTGACGAATATCTGCGAACGCATCGTCTTCGTCGTCACCGGTGAGATGCGCGAAATGGACGTGACCGACGACGAACTGTACCCGCGCGCAGCTTAACATTGGACCGACCGCCGAGCAGGCTGAACGACTTCCCCCCTTCCCACCCGTGAAGGGGGGCTTCGCTTTTTGCCAGAAAACATACTAAAAAGAGGAAAAATGTCAGTTGTGTCAGCCCTGTACTATCGATAAACTAGGATGGGGTTTTACTACCAGACTACGAGGTGAAAATGAAAGCGCTCCAGATCATTGCCTATATCGCTGCCGGAATTCTGATATTCTTTGGGGTCCTGTTTATCTGGGCTGCTTTTGGTGAGCAGTTCAATTCAGGCTGGCTGGTTGCCGGGCTGATATCCGTCGGCATCGGGTTTGGGCTCGTTATCGTTGGCGTGCTGGCCGGACGCCGTGCCGCCGCCCAGGCCGCCCAGAATGTCACGCTGAAGATCGACCTCCCGGCTGATGTCAACCTGGACACCCTCAAATGCCAGTCCTGCGGCGGGGCACTGACCCCCGATGACATTAAAATGGTGGCTGGCGCACCGGTGGTCACCTGCCCGTACTGTAAAACCACTTACCAGCTCACCGAAGAGCCCAAGTGGTAAGCCCCTTAACAACTTCCTGGATAACTGTATCATTTCATTTCCTTCCGGACAGGCTCTCTCAACGTCGACAATGCCTGCCGTCCACCAGGCCGGTCCGGTCGCTCCGCCATCCTCAGCGCGCAGAGGCAGCGAAAGCCTACTCGCCTGAGAATGCGGTAAGTGAAATCGTGGAACCATTGGACCTTTTTAGAGACAGGGAAAAAGCAGTGAGAACAAAACGAACCGCCCTCCTCAGTCTGATTTTCATTCTCTGCATACTCCTGCTGGCGCCTGGCAGCGCCCTGGCCCAGGACTATTCCTACGAGCTTCCCCGCCAGACACTCGATGCCTACTGGAACTCAGACGGCACGCTCACCCTCGATTACCGCTTCTTCTTTCAGAACGACCCGGGAGCATCGCCGATCGATTTTGTCGACGTGCCTATGCCCAATAACAGCTTTGACGAGGGCAGTGTGTCTGCCTGGGTGGACGACATACCGCTGACCTTTATCTCACGCGGTGATTACCAGGGCACCGGCACTGGTGTGGCTGTCGGTCTGGGAGATTACGCCATCCCACCCGGCGGGAGCGGCGAAGTGCGCGTCCTCATTACCGGGATTGAGCGCATGCTCTACCCGGACTCTGACGATGAGAATTACGTCAGCGCTGTGATGGCGCCGGCCTGGTTCGAACCCGGCGGCGTTCACGGCACCACAGACCTGACCGTTACCTTCCACCTGCCGGAGGGCGTGCAGCCCGAAGAACCGCGCTGGCACGCCAGCCCATCAGGGTTCCCCTCCGAACCTGAGACCGGTTTCGACGATCAGGGCCGCGTCACCTATACCTGGCGGAGCGCACAGGCAGATCCAACCATCCAGAAAAACTTTGGCGCTTCCTTCCCGCTGTCTTACGTCCCTGCTGAAAGCGTTGTCCGGCCAGATCCGATGGAATGGCTGGCGACAATATGTGGTGCTGTGACTGCAATCGCGCCGTTCCTGATTTTCTGCGGCATCCTGGTCGTGATCGGCGCGGTCAGTGCGGCTAACCAGCGCCGGCGCAAACTGCAGTACCTGCCGCCCAAAATTTCTATCGAAGGGCACGGGATCAAGCGCGGCCTGACCGCCGTTGAGGCCGCCATCCTCATGGAACAGCCCCTGGACAAAGTCCTGACGATGATCCTCTTTGGGGTCATCAAGAAGGGCGCGGCGACTGTAAGGTCCCGCGATCCTCTCGAGATCGAAGTGGCGGCAGAACTCCCTGAGGGGCTGCACCCTTACGAACGCAGCTTCCTGCAGGCGTTCAGCAAGCCGGGACGTGAACGCCGCAGCGCGCTGCAGAAGATGATGGTCGAGCTGGTGCGCGAGGTTTCCCGGAAGATGAAGGGCTTCAGCCGCCGCGAGACCATCGCTTATTACGATGACATCATCAAGAGAGCCTGGAGTGAGGTTGAAGCGGCCGATACCCCCGAGGTTAAGAGCCAGAAATACGATGAAGTCATGGAATGGACCATGCTGGACCGCAACTACGAAGGACGCACCCGCGAAGTCTTCCGCTCGGACCCTGTGTACGTGCCCGTCTGGTGGCCGCGCTACGATCCAACCTATGGGCGTGGGACGACCACAACCGGGAGAGCAACCCCAACCACTGCTCCGTCCCAATCGAGCCAGCCCTCTATGCCCACACTCCCGGGTTCCGCTTTTGCCGGCTCCGTGGTCACCGGTGTGCAGAACTTCGCCACCAGCGTGGTCGGCAATCTGACCGATTTCACCAGCCGTATCACCAGCCAGACCAACCCACCGCCCAAAACCACCAGCTCCACCTCCTCGGGTAGAAGCGGTGGGGGCGGGGGATGCGCCTGTGCGTGCGCCTGTGCCTGTGCTGGCTGTGCCTGCGCCTGCGCCGGAGGAGGCAGATAACGGATGGGGCTGAAATCGCTTGTCAACCGTCTGACCACCAGACCGGCTTCCCCATCCGCTGACATCCCCGCCCCGGGCCTCTACCACTACGTCTGGACGACTGCCGGCGGGATCCTCCCGGGCGGCGAGTGGCGCCGGCTGCTATCTACAGATGAGATGCATGCCGGACACAGCCGCATCCACCTGCGGCTCGATGCCGACGGCAGCGGCGTGCTGCTGGTCAACGCCAGCCGGGTGATGCACCTCAACCCCACGGCTGCTCTGATGGCATACCTGGCCCTGGAAAACCGGACGCCGGAAAGCGCCGTGCAGGTCCTTCGCAGGGTCTACCGTGTTTCCCCTGCCCAGGCCCGCGATGACTATGCGCAAATCGCCACCACCATCCAGCAGCTCGTCCTCCCCGACGGCGCCTGCCCCGTCCACCAGCTCGAGCTCGAGATTGAACCCCCATTTTCCGCCCGGCCGTCCGCGCCTTACCGCATGGACCTGGCCCTCACCTATCGCTGCAATAACGACTGCCCGCACTGCTACAACGCCCGCCCGCGCTCCTTCCCCGAGATGGACACTGCCCGGTGGAAGCGCGTGATCGATCGCGTCTGGGATCAGGGCATCCCGCACCTGGTCTTCACCGGCGGCGAACCGACTCTCCACAGCGATCTGCCTGAGTTGATCGCCTATGCCGAAGGGCTGGGCCTGATCACTGGCTTAAACACCAACGGCCGCCGCCTCAGCGACCCGGCCTTCCTCGACCGCCTGGTGCAGGCCGGCCTGGATCACGTCCAGATCACCGTGGAATCCCATGATCCCGCCATCCACGACCTCATGGTCGGCCGGCGCGGCGCCTGGAAGCAGACCATCGCCGGTTTGAAGAATGCGCTCTCCGCCCGCCTGTTCGTGATGACCAACACCACCATGCTGCGTCACAACAGCCCCTTCCTGGCACAGACCCTCGACTTCCTGGGCGAGCTCGGCGTGCCCACCATCGGCCTGAATGCACTGATCTACGCCGGCCACGGACGATCGGTCGGCACCGGCCTCAGCGAGAGAGAGCTGCACCCCCTGCTTGAGATCGCCCGCGAAAAGACCGCCGCATACAACCAGCGCCTGATCTGGTACACCCCCACGCAGTACTGCAATTTCGATCCCATGCAGCTCGACCTGGGCGTGAAGGGCTGCACCGCGGCTCTGTATAATATGTGCGTCGAACCCGATGGCGCCGTCCTCCCCTGTCAGTCATACTACCAGCCGCTGGGGAATCTGCTGGAGGATGACTGGGATTCCATCTGGAACCACGAACTGGCCGTTTACCTGCGCGAGCGCCGCTATATCCCGGAGAAATGCAGCGGCTGCAGCCTGCTCAGCGAGTGCGGCGGCGGCTGCCCGCTTTCTCTGCTCTGATCCGATTGTCCACCTGCAAGGGAGATAATAAAGATGTCCAGTCTTCGAGAAACCATCCGCAGTCTTTTCACTCCCGTCCGGCCGCTGCCCCCTGGTTCTTACCACTACCAGGCGCCTCCTGCGGATGAACGCAGCTACCGCCTGCACCTGCGCCTGGAAGCAGATGGGCAGGGGATCCTGATCGTCAACGCTTCGACCATCCTGCACCTCAACCCCACGGCCGCTGAATATGCTTTTTACCTGGTCCAGAACCTGCCCGAAGACCAGGTGGCAAAGAATATGGCAGCCCGCTACCGTGTCCCCCAGGAAAAGGCGCTGCAGGATTACCGAGATTTCAAAGATCGCATCGATACACTCATCAGCACCCCAGATCTTGACCCGGTCACCTTTCTGGATTTCGAGCGCCAGGAGCCCTTCTCCGGCGAGATATCCGCCCCTTACCGCCTGGACTGCGCCCTCACCTACCGCCTGCCTGAAGGGGCGGCTCCAGCTGCAGCGCCCACAGACCGGGTCACCCGCGAGCTGACCACGGATGAATGGAAGACCGTGCTCGACAAGGCCTGGAACGCCGGCATCCCGCACGTTATATTTACCGGCGGCGAACCGACCTTGCGCGAGGATCTGGCGGATCTGATCGTCCATGCAGAGAAGAACAACCAGGTGACCGGCCTGATGACCGATGGGCTGCGCCTGGCCGGTCCGGAATACCTGGATTCACTCCTGCAGTCCGGCCTCGACCACCTGACCCTGATCCTGCGCCCCGAGATCGAAACATCCTGGACGGCCCTGCAGCAGATGCTGGCCGCCGACCTGTTTGTCGCCGTGCACCTCACCCTGAATGAGCACAACCAGGAACAGCTTGCATCGCTGCTGGAGCGCCTGGCCGGAATGGGTGTCCATGCGGTCTCACTCAGCGCCAGCAGCCTTTCCCTGGCTGACCAGCTCGATGATCTGCGCGGACAGGCAGCCAGCCTGAACCTGGATCTGGTCTGGAACCTGCCGGTGCCCTATTCGGCTCTCAACCCGGTCGCCCTGGAAACCGATGGGATGGAAGAGCCTGAGGGCGCAGGGAAAGCCTGGCTGTATGTGGAGCCCGACGGCGATGTGCTGCCGGCGCAGGGGATCCAGCGCAGGATGGGCAACCTGCTCACTGACCCCTGGGAACAGATCTGGAGCTGAGGAAGGCTCGATGTCCTTATCAGTTTCAGCGTGGCACCGGCGCTATCAACAGCAGGCCGGCTGGACGTTCACCATTCGCCAATCTTTGTTTGCGCGCGCCGGGCTGGAGAATGCCCGGCGCGTTCTCGACGTGGGCTGCGGAACCGGTGTGCTGTCTGCCGAAGTGGCCGGGAAGGCGCAGGCCGTATACGGCCTGGATCTGGCACTGGAACCGCTGCAGTTCGCCCGGCATGCAGCCCCCGGGCCCGCATACACCCGGGGCGACGCGCACTGGCTTCCCTACCGGAACGACTGCTTCGATATCGTCTTCTGCCATTTCCTGCTGCTCTGGGTCGCCGATCTGGTACGCGCGGCAGCGGAGATGAAGCGCGTGACACGGCCTGGCGGTTCCGTGCTCCTCCTGGCCGAGCCGGACTACGGCGGGCGCATCGATTACCCCTCAGAGCTTGCCCGGCTGGGCTCTCTTCAGGCGGAAGCGCTGGCCCGCCAGGGCGCCAGCATAAACACAGGCCGCCGTCTGGGAGAGATCCTGGGCCGGGCCGGTCTGCAGCCGCTGGAAACCGGACTGCTGGGCGGGCAGTGGACCTCGCCTCCTTCCCCGGAAGATTGGGAAAATGAGTGGACCGTACTGCGCGCGGACCTGCAGGGCATGGTGACCTCTGCCGAACTCGACAGGCTGCAGGAGATCGACCGGCAGGCCTGGCAGGCGGGCAGCCGCGTGCTGTTTGTCCCCACGTTTTACGCCTGGGGCCGCAAGCCTGCTAATTAAAAAAACCGCCCCGTCTGCTGCGGGGCGGTTTACCAATTTCCTTTTGAGTTATTCTTTGAGGGGCAGACCGACTTCGATCTGCCCGTCCTGCACACGTGTCGGGTAAGCGGGGATATCCACGATCGCCGGCAGTGAGAGGACTTTCCCGGTGCGCACGTCGAAGGTGGCACCGTGGCGCGGGCAGGTGATCACATAACCATCCAGCTCCCCGTCTCCCAGCGGCCCGTCGTCGTGCGAGCAAACATCCGCAATGGCGAAGTATTCCCCGCCGATGTTGAAGACGACAATGGTTTCGTTGTCGATTTCGACAAACAGGCGTTCTCCGTTCGGAAGCTCCTCCACCGGAGCAACGGCAATGAATTCACATTTGTCCGGGTCGAGTGTCTTGTAGTTGTACACAGCAGCTCCCTCATTCGATAAGATCGTCGCTCGCTTCGGGGACGCCGTACACTCCTGCTTTCAACACTTTCAGCGAGAGCAGCGCACACTTCAATCGCACAGGCCCCAGATCGAGCCCGAGCAGATCCAGTAGATCATCCTTGGTCAGCGCTTTGACCTCTTCCAGGGTCTTCCCCTGGATCGTTTCCATGAGCAGGTCCGCCGAGGCCTGGGAGATGGCGCAGCCGTGCCCGCTGAAAGCAGCCTCGGTTACCTTTCCGGAGTCATCCACCCGCAGATCGATGCGGATATGGTCCCCGCAAAGCGGATTTTCGTCAGCAAATGAAATATCGTGTGGGTCCAGCTCGCCGCGGTACTGCGGGTTTTTATAGCGATCGATAATCAGTTCGCGATATAGATCATCCATAGCCGGTTAAGATCCGAAGATCTCCCTTACTTTGTAGAGGCCTTCCACCAGCCGGTCGACCTCTTGATGCGTGTTGTAAAGATAAAAGCTGGCCCGGGCAGTCGCAGCGAGATGGAACTTATCATGCAGGGGCATAGCGCAGTGATGTCCAGCCCGGATCGCGATGCCCTCGCTGTCCAGGATCTGCGAGATATCGTGCGGGTGCGCCACGCCGAAGCTGAACGCCACCACTCCGCCGCGGTTATCGGCTGAAGGGCCCAGGACCTTGAGGCCAGGCACTTCTTCCAGGCGCTCCAGCGCATACGCCACGATCTGGTGCTCGTGAGCGCCGATCGCTTCGATCCCGATCTTTTTCAGGTAATCCACGGCAGCGCCGAACCCCACGGCCTCGGCGATCGCCGGGGTCCCGGCCTCAAACTTATAGGGCAGCTCATTGGGGGTGAAGGAGCGCAGGTGGACTTTCTTAATCATGTCGCCGCCGCCCATAAAGACCGGCATGGCCTCCAGGATCTCTTTGCGCCCGTAGAGCGCCCCGATTCCGGTGGGCCCGCACATCTTGTGGGCGGAAAAGGCCAGGAAATCGGCATCCAGGTCCTGCACATTGACCGGCATGTGCGGCACCGACTGCGCCGCGTCGACCAGCGCCAGCGCGCCAGCCTGGTGCGCCAGGCGGATGATCTCTTTGGCAGGATTGATCGTCCCCAGCACGTTGGACATGTGCGCAAAGGCCACCAGCTTCGGCTCTTTTTCCAGCAGCTTTTTATAGGCTTCCAGGTCTAACATACCGTCAGCGGTGACCGGGATGAACTCCAGCTGCACTCCGCGCTCTTCGGCCAGGATCTGCCAGGGGACCAGGTTGGCGTGGTGTTCCATTTCCGTGAGGATTATCACGTCACCTGCCTGCAGGAACTTTCGCCCCCAGGTATAGGCGACCAGATTGATCGCTTCGGTGCAGTTGCGTGTGTAGATCACCTGCTTGGGCGAGGCGGCTCCGATAAAAGCGGCTACCTTGCTGCGCGCCTCTTCATACAGGTAGGTTGCTTCTTCCGCCAGCGTGTGGATGCCGCGGTGAATATTGGCGTTGGAGCTGCGGTAGTACGCATCCATCGCCTGGATAACTTCCAGCGGCTTCTGGCTGGTCGCTGCCGAGTCCAGATAGACCAGAGGTACCCCGGGGCGCACCTCACGCTGCAGGACCGGAAAATCCGCCCGCACCTGCTCAACATTCAGTGTGCCGTTCTGCACACGATCCATTTTCATCATCATCCTCTTCCCGTTTCAGACGGCTGATTAAGAACTTACTCCGACTGAACAGGGCGAGGTCGCGGACGCCGCCGGCGGCGAAGCGCACGCCGGACGTTGTTGGAATCCTTTGGGTACCACAGCACATGATCGGGTACCATCCACCCGTCGGTCAGATAAACGTTTTGCTGAAACTGAACGGCGATCATCTTGGGGTCGACCTGCACCACGGTCCCCTCCAGCCAGTCGCGCACTCGCTCGCCGTTGCGGTCGTGATCGCAGAATACTTCGACGCGATCACCAACCTGATAGGTCTCTTCCTCTTCAGGAACACTGGTGAAGTATAGTCCTGGCAAAGGTGCCTCCTTTTTTGTCAAATTCCGGATGTTTTTCGTTTATGGTTTTGAAAACACGAATAGCGAGCCGCTAAAAGTCGCCTCGCCATTCCCTTTCCTGCCTGTACTTCCCCTGCCGCGTACCAGCATATTTTTCCATTTATTAACTCCGCTGGTGTCAGGGATTTTCACCGGAGCACTGGTATCCACTTCGATATCCATGCTCCGGTGAGAATGTTTGTTTTTGGGCCCAGTTCAAGATCCCATCTTGTCCAGAATTGCCTTCTGGAAGCGGCTGCGCACCCCTTCAAATGGAATGCGCTGCATGATGGGATCGAAAAATCCTTCAACGATCAGCCGCTCGGCTTCCTTCACCGGAATACCGCGCGACTGCAGGTAGAAGACCTCGGTGGGGTCGATTTTTCCAACCGTGGCTCCATGCGTGCAGCGTACATCGTCAGCCAGGATTTCCAGGCCGGGGATGGAATCGGCCCGTGCCGTGCTGCTCAACACCAGGTTGCGGTTTGCCTGGTATCCGTCGGTTTTCTGTGCACCCGGGGCGACATAGATCATCCCCTGCCACACGGACCGGCTGCGCTCGGTGAGTGCGCCTTTATACAGCAGGTCGCTGGTGGTATGGGGCGCCAGGTGGTTCTGCTGGGTATCGTGATCCAGGTGCTGGACGCCGTCGGCGAAATAGAAGCCCGATACACGACCGCTGGCGCCTTCACCGGCCAGGTCCAGATCAGAGAAGTTCTTGGTCAGCCGGCTGCCCATGGCTCCAAAGATCCAGTCCAGGTTGCCGTCGCGTTCCACGCGCACACGTTCGTGCGAGAAGTTCCACACGTGTTCTCCCCAGGACTGCAGCTCTACGAAGCGCAGGTTTGCCCCTGCGGCGACGTGGATCTCAACGATGCCGGCGTGCATGGACTGGGCATCTTCGGTGGGAGAGGCGGCCTCGTGGACATGGGTCAGTGAAGCACCCTCATCCACATAGATCAGCAGATGGCTGAAGTAAGCCAGGCCGGTTCCAGGCCCCCACAGCAGGCTGTGCAGCGGCTGTTCCACCTGGACGCCGCGCGGCACGTAAATGAAAACCCCGCGGCTGGTCAGCGCCCCGGCCAGGGCTGCGAACTTGCCTTCATTGGCTTTGACAATCTTGCCCAGGATTTTCTCCAGCAGCTGCGGGTGTTCCCGGGCGGCGGTGTTCAGATCGGTGAGGATGACGCCCCTGCGGGCCAGGTCGGGGTTCAGTTCGATTTCAACCCCGGTGGGAGACTCAACCAGCTGCCCGCCCAGCTCGCCGCCGATCACGGACTGCAGCAGATGATCGGGGACTGGCGCAAGCTTCCCGGCGTCCTCCGGCTGGGGCAGGCGGAATGAGCCGGCCTGCAGCCCGCGGATATCGGTGCGCCGCCAGGGTTCATCCGTCGTGGTGGGCATGGGGAGCTGTTCGAAAGCGTCCCATGCCGCCAGACGGTAGTTCTTGACAAAATCAGGGATATTCGGATCATCCAGGCCGGAGATCATTGCGCGCGTGAATTGAAATTCGCGCGCGACCTCACTCACCTGGCGCCGGGTTCGAGTTACGACGGTTCGAGAAGCCATAGCGTTCCTTTTCAGTGACTATCCGATGGAACCTTCCATCTGGAGCTGGATGAGGCGGTTCATTTCGATGGCATATTCCATTGGCAGTTCCTTCACCAGCGGTTCAATAAAGCCGGAAACCACCATCGTGGTCGCTTCCTCTTCACTCAAACCACGGCTCATCAGGTAGAACAACTGCTCCTCGCCAACTTTCGATACCGAGGCCTCGTGGCCAACCGACACATCTTCCGTATCGATCTCGATATACGGATACGTGTCGGATCGTGAGTTCTCATCCATCAGCAGCGCATCGCACACGACGTTCGAGCGCGAGTTCACGGCTTCTTTATGCACCTTAAGCAGGCCGCGATACGATGCCCGGCCGCCGTCCTTGCTGATCGACTTCGAGGTGATCTTGCTGCTGGTGTTGGGCGCAACGTGAATCACTTTTCCGCCCGTATCCTGGTGCTGGCCCTTGCCGGCGAACGCCATCGACAGGATCTCGCCGTGCGCGCCTTCCCCAACCAGGTAGCAGGAGGGGTACTTCATGGTCAGCTTGGACCCCATATTGGCGTCCACCCACTCCATCGTCGCGTTTTCGTGCACGATGGCCCGCTGGGTAACCAGGTTGTACATGTTGTTCGACCAGTTCTGGATGGTTGTATAGCGGAAGCGGGCGCCCTTCTTGACGATGATCTCGATCACACCCGAGTGGAACGAGTCGGTCGTGTAGATTGGGGCGGTGCAGCCTTCCACGTAGTGGGCCCACGAGCCCTCATCGGCGATGATCAGCGTGCGCTCGAACTGTCCGGCATCCGGCTCGTTCATGCGGAAGTAAGCCTGCAGGGGCAGGTCCACCTTAACACCCGGCGGAATGTATACAAAGGAGCCGCCGGACCACACCGCGCTGTTCAGCGCCGCGAACTTGTTGTCTTCAATGGGGATTACCGTGCCGAAGTATTCGCGGAAAAGGTCGGGATGGTCACGCAGGCCGTTTTCAATGCTCTTGAAGATCACGCCCTGCTTGGCAAGCTGCTCCTGGATGCTGTGATAGACCATCTCCGATTCATACTGGGCGCCGACGCCGGCCAGGAACTTCTGCTCGGCTTCCGGGATGCCCAGCCGCTCAAAGGTCTCCTTGATGGTCTCCGGCACCTCATCCCACGAGCGGCCTTCCTTATCGGTCGGCTTCGTGTAAAAGTAAATTTCATCCAGGTCCAGCTGCGAAAGGTCGCCGCCCCAGGTTGGCATCGGACGCTGGATAAAATGTTCGTATGCCCGCAGGCGGAACTCCAGCATCCATTTCGGTTCACCCTTTTTGGCCGAGATCATCTCGACCACTTCGCGGCTTAAACCTTTCGGTGTCTTGAAAACAAATGTAGAAGGATCTCGGAACCCGTACCGGTATTCGCCAATACCTTCCAGAATTTGTGCATCACCCATTCTGTCCTCCAGTGAGAGCTTTACCGTCCTCAGGCTACAGGAGTCTCATCCAGCTCCTGCCGCAGCCAGTCGTATCCGTGCTCTTCCAACTGCAGTGCCAGATCAGGACCGCCAGTCTCTACAATGCGCCCGCCCATCATGATGTGCACAAAGTCGGGCTTGATATGGTTCAAAATACGCTGGTAGTGCGTGATGACGAGCACGCCCAGTTCAGGTCCACGCAGTGCATTGACGCCTTCAGAAACGATCCGCAGTGCGTCGATGTCCAGACCCGAATCCGTCTCGTCCATAATGGCAATTTCCGGGCGCAGCGTCGCCATCTGCAGAACTTCGGCGCGCTTCTTCTCGCCGCCCGAGAACCCCTCGTTCAGGTACCGACCGGCGAAGCTGTGGTCCATCTTCAACAGGTCCATCTTTTCCTTTAATAATCGCCGGAACTCGGGGATCGAGATGCCTTTGCTCTCCGGATCTGCAGCCTTCAATTTGGCGTTGATCGCACTGCGCAGGAAATTGGCGACCGTCACACCGGGGATTGCAACCGGGTACTGGAACGCCAGGAACAGACCCAGGTGGGCCCGCTCATCCGGTTCCAGCTCGAGGATATTTTGACCCTTGAACCACTTCCCCTTCGGTCACTTCATAGGAAGGGTGCCCCATCAGGGTGTAGGCCAGCGTCGATTTACCGGTACCATTTGGCCCCATTAAGGCATGTACCTCACCCTGCTTGACGGTCAGATTCACACCTTTCAGGATCTCATTCCCGTTTACACTGGCATGCAAATTGCGGATTACGAGTTCAGACATGAAAATTTAGCTCCTTTTACATGGTCAATGACTGATGGAGATCGGTGTGACTGCCTTCGGGCCCGCATAAGCTCATCTTTTTTTACCCTGCTGCAGTCAGCCTGTTCAAATCGATTGACCTCGTTTGCTCTCTTTTTCTCAAACCGTGCTATTATAGCAGTCAGAGGTCATAACGTCAATATTTTGCATAATTATCATATTTATTGAGCTATATTATAAATCGCATCCCTCTGGAAGTCAATAATATTTACGATAAAATTCTTAATTATTGACAAAAATAATAGCGCATGCTATACTTTTTCTGAGTTTTCAGGAAGAAGACAACCTGATCATGTATTTTTTGGGCAAAAATTAGCTGAACAGACATGTTTGAAGAGAACGACCAGTCAAAAAGCACCCGGGAACGGGTTCTGCAAACCCTCCTGGTAAACAAGCGCTGCACGATCAACGAACTGGCGGAGGCCGTAGATATCAACCCCATCTCGGTGCGCCACCACATCAACCGCCTGCAGGCCGAGGGCCTGGTGAGCTCTGAGGAAGAACGCCACGGTGTGGGGCGCCCGCGGCGGGTGTATTTCCTCACCGAGGAAGGTGTCGAAACATTCCCCTCGCGCTACGTTCGTCTGCCCACCATGCTCCTGGAACAGCTCAAGGAGACCATGCCCCCTTCCATGATCAACCAGATCTTTTCGGAGATCGCCAAAGAGCTTGCGTCGGATTACACCGATGATCTGGAAGCGCTTTCTATGGAGGAGCGCCTGGATCTCGTCAAACAGATGCTGAACAACGAAGGTTTCACGGTTAAATGGGAAAAACAGGGCGATCATTACCAGATTCACGAGGTGAGCTGTCCTTACTACTATGTGGGCCAGACCCATCCCGAGGTGTGCTCTGTAGACCAGACCTTAATTTCAACAGTCCTTTCCGTGCCGGCCGAGAAGATCAAATGTGTGCTCCACGGTGATGCGCGCTGCACCTATATCGTGCCGGACATGAAGACAACGGAGGCTCAAGAATCATGAATTCTTATCCCCAGACGGACCGGCCCCAGAAAGTAGTCTGGCAGGCTGAAAGCACCCATCCGGAGTTGGCCGAGAACCTGCGCCAGAGCCTGCGCGAAGTGATCGACCCCGAGATTGGTTTGAACATCATCGAGCTCGGCCTGGTGCGCGATGTGGTGATCAACGACCAGCAGGTCGATATGACCATGATCCTGACCACTCCATTCTGCCCGTACGGCCCGGCCATGATCGAAATGACGCGCAAAAAGGCAGAAGCAGCGCTCGAACGGCCGGTCAGGATCGAGATGGGCACAGAGATGTGGGATCTTTCGATGATGGAAGAAGGCGCCGGTGGGGATTGGGGCCTGTTCTAATCTCCAACCTGAACTGGCACAGTCCCTGCAACAAATCGGCAGGGACTTTTGCTTTTTAAGATGCACCATCTTCTTGTCAATTATCAATGATTAAGGTAGGATGAATGGCATGGAAAATTCCGCTACCGATCCCCGTCCGCAGCCCCGGCAGGGGACCTTTCACTTCCTGGGGCTCACCATCGCGGTAGCCATTATTC
>JAAYXE010000160.1 GCA_012516075.1 Chloroflexota bacterium
CAGGCCGGTGGCCTCCGATACGGCCGGCCGCACCACCTCGGCGTCGAGCATATCGGCCTGGAACTGCATCAGGAAATTGTTGCGGGCGGCCCCGCCGTCCACTTTCATCGATTTGATCTCCACCCCGGCATCGCGGCGCATAGTCTCGAGGAAATCTTTGGTGGAGTAGACGATGCCTTCCAGGGTGGCGCGCACGATGTGCTCCCGCTTCGTGCCGCGCGTGATGCCGATGATCATGCCGCGGGCGAAGGAATCCCAGTACGGGGCCGACAGGCCGGTGAGGGCGGGCACGAAATACACACCGCCGTTATCCGGCACGCTGGTCGCCAGCGCTTCGGTATCGGCGGACGAGGCGATCATCCCGGCCCCATCGCGCAGCCACTGCACGGCCGAACCGGTCACGGCTGCGTAGCCCTCCAGGCCGTAGATCGTCTCGCCGCTGCGGCGCCAGGCGATAATGGTGTTCAGGCCGTTCTGCGAGATGACGGGTTTATTCCCGATATTCATGTCCAGGAATGTGCCGGTGCCGTGGGTCACTTTCACCGTCCCCGGGGTGACGCACTGCTGGGCGAACAGGGCGGCGTGCTGGTCGGCGATGGCGCCGGTGATGGGCACCGCAGCACCGAGCACCGCCGGGTCGGACAGGCCGAACTCGCCCGAGTCGTCGCACACCTGCGGGAAGAGGGAAAGCGGCAGGCCCAGGAAGTCCAGCCATTCGGTGTACCATTCGTCGTTGATCAGATCGTAGGACCCGGTCACCGAGGCGTTGCTGGCGGCGATGGCGTGGGTTTTACCGCCGGTGAGCTTGTAGATCAGCCAGGAATCGATGGTGCCAAAGGCCAGCTCGCCGGCCTCCGCCCTCTTCCTGGCGCCAGGCACGTTCTCCAGGATCCAGTGCAGGCTGAGCGAGGAATAGACCGGCGCCAGGGCCCAGCCCGTGCGGGCGTACACCTTCTCCGCCCAGCGCTCACGGATGCTCTCGATAAAGCTGGCCGTGCGCGTGTCCTGCCATACGATGGCGGGCGTGATGGGTTTGCCGGTGGCCCGGTCCCAGACGACGGTGGTGGCGCGCTGGTTGGTAATGCCGATGGCGGCGATGTTCGCGATCGTCAGGCCGGACTGGTGCAGGGCATCGTCGATCATGCGGCGTGTAGCAGCCCAGATCTCCTCGGCGTCGTGCTCCACCCGGTCTGGCGCCGGGTTGTACTGGGTGAACTCGGTGTAGGCCTGTCCTTTGATCTGGCTCTGCCGGTCCACGATCAGCGCCCGTGTGCCGGTGGTGCCTTCGTCAATAACCAGAATATACTGCTCGGACATCTTTTCGCCTCCTGGGTCCAAATTTTTATAAACCGAGTTTGCCGGGGTTCATCACACCAGCCGGGTCGACGGCCGCTTTGATGCGCTCCAGTGCGGCCATTGAGCTGCCCAGCTGGTCTCGATAATACGGTAAGCGGGCGATCCCCACACCGTGGTGGTGAGAGATCACGGCCCCTTTCTCCAGACTGATGCGCATGGCGACATCCCAGATGTGCATGATGCGCGCTTCAGCCTCGGCATCGTTCTCCGCCTGGCCGAGCAGGATGATGTACAGCGAGGTCCCCTGTTCGTAAACGTGAGAGAAGTGCCCCAGAACCTCCGCAGCCAGGGGCGCCAGGGCGGTTTTCAGGGCCTGGTAGGTCTCGGCGATGCCGTCCCAGAAGTGAGCCACCTCGATGGTCTCGGCGTAACCGCCGGGGAGGGCCAGCAGATTCTCCACCGTGGAGAAGTCGAAGCGGCGCTCCATCCAGGCCAGGGCGGCATCGGGGCCAATGGCGGTGCCGTCTTCCTGCGCGCATATGTTCAGGCCGGCCGCATACTCGGCCTCGGCCACGGCCGCCAGGCCCTCGAAGCCCAGGAGCATCACCGGGCGCGGAAAGGAAGGGTCGCGCATAACATGGCGGGCTTCATCGACGTCGTAGAAGCGCACCAGGAAGGGGCGCAGCCCCGCCTGCATCATGCGCCGCATGGCCTTCAGCCCGGCATCCACCGAGGGGAACTTGAGCGTCTCAAAGATGCGCTTCTCAGGGAGGGGGAAGATCTTCATTACCACTTCGGTAACCACGCCCATGGTGCCTTCCGCCCCCATGAACAGGTGCCGCAGGTCGGGGCCGACGGCCGCCCGGGGCGCCAGAGGCGTGCGGATCACCTCGCCGCTGGGCAGCACGGCAGTAAGCGCCAGGGCCAGCTCTTCGATGCCCCCCCAGCGCGAGGAGAACTGGCCGGTGGCGCGGGTCGAGACCCAGCCGCCCACGGTGGAGCGGTCCAGCGACTGGGGGGAGTGGTTCAGGGTGAACCCGCGCTCGTTGAGCTCCAGTTCGAGCTCCAGGCCAGGCTTGCCGGCCTGCACCTGCACCACCAGATTATCCGGATCGAGCGCCAGGACGCGCTTCATCAACGAAAGGTCGAGGGTGATGCCGCCCTTCATGGGCAGCGGCGCGCCGGTCACGGAGGAGCCCATCCCCCACGGCGTGACCGGGACATGGTTGCGCGTGGCCCAGACCAGCAGTTTGCTCACCTGCTCCGTCGAGAGCGGCCGCACCACCACGTCCGGCTGGTAGGGGCGCTTGCCCTGCATCTTCCACTTGGCCGCGGCCGGCCAGACATCGTAGCTGTGCAGCTCGATCTCTTCCTCGTCGAAGCGGACATGTTCCTCGCCGAACATGGCGGTTAGTTCGTGCCAGAGTTGCTTTTGAGCGCTTTCCATCGGTATTTCCTTTAGCGATAAACTGGTATTACAGCCGGGCAAGGTCGAGCTGAACCCCCATCTCCCGCAGCCGGGCGGCTTCCTGCGGGTCCAGCCCGGCATCGACGATCACCCGCTCGAAGGTAGTCAATGGAGCGAACCTGTGCAGGGCGGTCTTCCCGAATTTGCTGTGGTCCATCAATAAAAACTGCCGGGTGGAGTGAGCGATCATGGCCTTCTTGACGCGCACAACCTGCTGGTCGGGATGGAAGGCCATGCCGTCAGAGGCGGCGGTGGTGGAGGTGATGTACAGGTCGGCGTGCAGGTTGGCCATGGTCTGTTCGGTCAGCAGGCCGGAGAAAGAGGCAAAGCGCGGCATGTACTCCCCACCCAGCGACATCAGGGTGATGCCTTTGCAGGTGGAGAGCTCGTTCAGGATGGGCAGGAAGTTGGTGATGACGGTCAGGGGAGTAAGGGTGGGCAGCAGGCGCACAAGCGGCAGCAGCGTGCTGGCCTCGTCGAGGAAAATCGAGTTCCCCGGCTCGATGTAGGCCAGCATGGCGTTCGAGACAGCCTCTTTTTCTTTCTGGTACTGCTTCACCCGGAAGCGGAAGTCGCTCTCAAACAGGCTGGAGGGCTGGGCGGTGGCGCCGCTGCGCACTTTGCGCAGCACGCCCTGCTTCTCCAGATCGTCCAGATCGCGGTGGATGGTCATACGGCTGACGCCGAACAGCTCGGCCAGCTCGTCGACCAGGACAGAGCCTACCTCCAGGATGCGCGCCGTGATCCATGCCTGGCGCTCGGCCTGCGATAAGTTCTCTAACGATTGGGGGGATTCCTGGCTCATCAGGTCCGCGCCATGTGATACTGATGTGATTATATCACCGCTTCGTGTTATATGGCTGATTATATCACAGGCTGTTGGGGGAATATTCAAAACCGGTATGGCCCTTTTTCAGGCTCTTTTTCGGGATATAATTTTCAGCGTTTGGTGAGCCAACCCGACCCGATGGCGGCCGGGCATGCATTTGAAACACGTTATGAACATTATTACTTTTGAAGAACTGCAAACCCGCGTGCGCGAGCTGTTCCTGGAGGGCGAGTACGAGACCGCTCTGACCCTGGCCGAACAGGAGGGCGACCGCTTCCCCGAGTATACGCACCTGCTGTATTTCTGGCGCATCGCCCTGACGGCGCGCAGCGGCGATATCCCGCGCGCGCTGCGGCTGCTGCGCGAGGTGCTGGAGACCGGGTTCTGGTACAGCGACGCGCTGCTGCGGGAGAGCGCCTCGCTCAGGCCGCTGCAGGCCGAGCCGGAGTTCGAGGAGCTGCTGAAGCTGAACGCCGGGATGCGCCAGAAGGATCTGCGCGATCACATGCCCGTGCTGACCCTGCGCCCGGAGGGGAAGTGCCAGGCGGGAGGCGGCCCCTGCCCGCTGCTCATCGCCCTGCACGAGAACGGTGAGACGGCCCGCGAAGCGCTGGAGTTCTGGCAGCCGGCGGCCAGCGAGGGCTGGCTGGTAGCGGCTGTGCAGTCCTCCCAGGGGCTGTGGCGCGATGCCTACGTGTGGGAAGACCGCCAGACAGCGGCCCGCGATGTGCAGAAGTACTTCGACCAGATCCGGGAACAGTATCACATCGACGAGCGGCGCGTGGTGATCGCCGGCTACGGCGCCGGCGGCGAGCTTGCGCTGTGGCTGGCGCTTACCAAAACGCTGCCGGCCATCGGGTTCATCACCGCCGGGCTGAACCGCCTGCCTGTGCAGGCGCCCCAGGAGCTGGAAGAGCTGAATGCCAGCGGTCTGGACGACAGCCTGCGCGGGTATTTGATTTACGGCCAGGAGGAGAATGAGACGGGGGACACAGGCCTGGAGGCGATCGGCGAGGCGCTGCAGCGGGCGGGCATCCCCTGCGAGGTGGAGGCGGTGCCGCTGGCTGCGGCGGAGATCCCCTCGCTGTATGAGTCCAGCATCCTGCGCGCCCTGGAGTTTGTGGCGTGAGGGCGTGCAATTGATCCCTGAACTCCCCCGTTTCGCGGGGGAGTTTTTTATACGGGCGCGGAGGGTAAGTTCGACACATACCCTGCATGGCAGCCTCCCCAGCAGGGAGGCTGCATATGCGGATGTGGTTGGGTGGGGGGAAAACGCAGACCGGTGGATGATCTGGCTGCTTCTCAATCAAGGCTTATTACCCCCACCCTGGCCCTCCCCCGTTTCACCATGCGTTTACGCCGCTTACAGGGG
>JAAYXE010000161.1 GCA_012516075.1 Chloroflexota bacterium
CCTTGTGCCTTTTCTTCCATCTTTTTCTCCTTTACGAAGATTCGTCAGTTTTTGACTGACAATCTCTGGCTTTGCTCCCTGCGAAGGAGTCTTTCGATGCCTTGCTGAACAAAAGACCAAAAAAAAACTACATAGACGCTCTCCCTGCTTTGAGTGACAAATGGATCGTCACCATCATAATTTGTGAAAGGTTTCACTTCTACACTAAACTGGGCCATTTCGGCTCAGGGCAGGGGGTATCTTTTTACCCAGGTGGGTACCCATTTGGGTACCCACCTGGATCCGCAGAACTCATCCTTCTGCACGGTTTTTTATGCACTGTCGAGGATTGTAGGTTTATTCACAAACTGTTACAGTAGTTGCGAGTACTGGTTGCGTTATCTATAAGGAGAACTGTTTTGATTCTGATTGTCAGCGCCAATCCTCTATTCAGAGAAGTAATTCTGCATGCAATTGCTCAAATGGAAGCGAACAGGATGGTGCTCAGCCCCGAGGCAGCTCTGGAAAGAATTGACGAGTTAAAACCAGAGGTCATCATCCTTGACGAAACCATTGCCGAACCCGGTTTCGAATATCTATTGAGCCGGGCACGTGCCCTGCAGAAAACACGCGTTATCGTGCTTAACCCTCTACAGAATGAGGTCATGCTCCTGGACCTGCGTCGCACATGCTTCAATGAGGCCGGCGATCTGGTTAAAGCGATCATCGACCAGAACCCTTTCCTGGCTCAGGAAGCTCCGGTCAGCAGCCTTTAAGTCCTGAAGCTGGAGGCGAACAGCTCTCCATCGAGAGCAGAATCAGACAGGTATTACCGGTCCAGTAACACGATATTCGTCTGCGAAACCTGGTTGAAATGACGCGAGGGGGATTATTCAGCGCGTTTGCAGTTCTTTCCATTTACTGTGGCAAAAGGTCACTGCAAAAGAAGGAAGTTTGTAACTTGGATTCCCGTGTCAAATTTTGTAATATAACCTGCGATAATAGATAATCTATCACCAATATCTGTTTGACCCCCTCCCAACACGCGCCCACCAAGGGAAGCTCATCCGATACAGGTGATATACAATGAGCTGGTTATAAGATCCTGATCACGGCGTACCCGGGCGTGCTAACCGTCAGGATCTCACCGGCCGGTACGGATAACATGATGACTAACGGATCTGTTAATGATTGAGACAACCGGCAGTTTGATCGAGGGAATGACCTTCCAATACAACAACCTGGACTCCCTTTTCTCGATTACGGGTCCCGGGACGAATACCCCAACGACCATCTCCATCCTGCAGCAGGCAATCAAACCTGTGCAGGAAATCACAGGTTTTAATGCGGTCGCTGCCCGGGTTCATGATCCGCGGGGGTCCTGTTTCAAACTGATCGCTCACGGCGGCCTGCAGCCCGGGGTGATTCAAATCTTGTCCCCTCAGCCTGCTGAGGGCACGATCTACGAAGAAAAAATGCCGGTCGTGGTGGCAGCAGAGGCTGCACTTCAGGTTTGGGGATACAGGGAAATTATTTATATCCCTCTGCTCGCCGGAGAAGTTACCGTCGGGTTTGTGGAACTGCTCTCCACGCATGAAAACCATCTCTCAGAGGGTGAATTCAATTTTTATGCTTTGATCGGCAAGATCTTAGGGTCCATGATTTTCCAGGCGCAGCGAGCAGAATGTCTGCAGAGAGCGGCCATGATCCAGGAACGGGTACGGCTGGCCCAGGAACTGCACGATGATGTCGCCCAGCTGGTCCGTTCGATGCGCTGGGGGCTGGATGAGGCCCGCGTTACACTGGACAATCAGCAGCTGGATAAAACTTACGACATTCTCGACAACCTGGAAACTCTGGCACAGCATACCGCCGATTATTTACGCGAAGAGATGCTCTGTCTGCGTGAGGGCGTAGAATGCCAGGAAGGGATTATCCCGATCCTGGAAGGTATGCTCCAGCGCTTCGAGCGCAACTGGGGCATCAAGACCGCTCTCATCGTTGTAAACGATGCCGCCGATCATTTCAGAGGCGTCCTTTCACCCGCAGCGGAAACGCAGCTGGTCCGCATCGTGCAGGAAGCACTGATGAATGTGCGCCGGCACGCTGAAGCCAGCTCGGTTCTGGTGCGCATCACAGGCGATGAGAACCGCCTGATCATCACCATCGTAGACGATGGGGTTGGTTTTTGTGAGGAGAACATCCCTCATGACCGCCTGGGGATACGGATTGCGCGTGAACGGGCTGCCAGTATTGGTGCAAAAGTCAATATCGACTCACACAGAGGAGCAGGGACGATTTTTAAAGTAGAAATACCGTGCTGCACAGAGGTACCGGCATGAAGACGATATTAATTGCCGATGATCATGTATTGTTCCGCGAAGGGATGCGCAATATCATCCGCTACTGGAATGATTACGAGGTAGTGGGTGAAGCGAGCAACGGCCGGGAAGCCGTCCAGATGGCGAAAGAGCTGCAGCCCGACATTATCCTGATGGACATCTCCATGCCAGTGATGGACGGAATTCGTGCGACCCAGCGCATCATGAACGATTTGCCTTCCACGCGCATCGTCATGCTCACCATGTCGGAAGATGAGGATGACCTGTTCGCCTCCATCCGGTCTGGAGCGCGTGGTTACGTATTAAAGGATACGCCTTCGAAAAGGCTGCATGACGAGCTGCGCCGTATGCTGGATGGCGAAGCGCCGCTTTCCGGTTTGATGGCCAGCAAAGTGTTGAAAGAGTTCGGCCGCAGCAGCAGTCCGCCCCCATCTCAGCCAAATTACTCGGAGCCTCTCACGGAGCGCGAACTTGAGATTCTGAAGCTGATGGTGGAGGGCCTTTCAAACAGTGAGATTGCGGATCGAGTCTGTCTGAGCGAAAACACAATCAAAAAGCATATCCGCAGTATCCTGGAGAAGTGCAATTCGAGCAATCGAGTTGAGGCCGCAGTTTACGCCGTGCGTGAGGGGCTGGTAAATTAACAGTACAATTACACCAGCTCTGGCAGCGATCTGAACGCTGCAGTGCGTTCTTCTTATTCGTTTATAAAGAAAGGAGGCAGCATGCCGGTTCGTATCGGGACTACCGAACTGATCATCATTCTGGTGATCGTGATACTTCTCTTCGGCGTCGGCCGGATTGGCCGGTTAGGTGCAGACCTCGGTCAGGCCATCAAATCGTTCCGCGAGGCTGTTTCGGGCGACGACCAGGAACACCACACACAAGAAAGTTAAGCGGTTCCAAGCAGACCTGTTGGAAAACAGACAGGCCGCCGGGCTGAACACTTCCGGGCGGCCTGTCTGTTTAAGTCCGAAAACGGGACCGGCAGCGAAACGATCGCGAGGATCAGCCCGGGAAAAAGCAGACAGCTCGAACAGATCAATGTGATAGAATCAATCCGGATAACAACTGCGCGTGAAGGTTAAGCAGTTCACTTGAAGCGCTGCAGTCTGTGCAAAGGCTTCAGGGGGTTGAAGATACCAGACGCTCATCCACAGGACTGGATGCAAAATGAAACCCGATTCAATCGCCAGCCCTTCGCGGTGGTCCGTTAGCCAGGTGGTCCTGGCAACGCTGTTTATCGTCTCTGTGCTGATAGCCTTCTGGCTGCTTTATCGTTTCCGCCTTGTGCTGCTGGTACTGTTCGTTGCCATGCTGCTGGGCACCGGCATCCGGCCGGCGGTTAACTGGCTGGGGCGGCGCGGATTTTCCCGCCTGTTAGCCCAGATTCTGATCTATCTGCTCATCCTTTCGGCTGTAATTGTCTTTATTCTGCTGGTCCTGCCCATGCTCCTGGAGCAGTCAACCGCGATCACCGGCCAGATATCGACCTACTACACCAATTTCCGCAGCACATTGACCTCCTCACCCAGCGCCATTCTGCGAGAAATCGGTTTTGAACTCCCCCCCGATTTTCAGATCCAGGCACTGATGCCCGCAGCCCCAGAAACCACCGTCGAGCCCGGAGGCGAGGGAGCGCCAGGAGTCAATAATGTGCTGCGAGCGTTTGAGTTCGCAGGCATCGCCGCGCGCGTCATCTTTATGTTCGTCGCTGTCCTGCTCACTTCTTTTTACTGGACTCTGGAAGGCGAGCGGGCCATCCGCACGCTGGCGCTGCTCGCGCCCTCCCGCAGCCGGGAAAATGTGCTTTCCGTGGTCGCTGCCGTGGAAGAGAAACTGGGCGCCTTCTTAATCGGCCAGTCCATCCTGGTTCTGGTGATCGGCTGCCTCTCCCTGGCTGCGTATCTGCTCATCGGACTGCCGAACGCACTGATTCTGGCCCTGATTGCTGGACTGATGGAAATTGTCCCCATGGTTGGGCCGGTCCTGGGGGCCATTCCCGCGGTGATCGTCGCTTTTTCAGCAGACCAGACCAAAGTGCTGTGGGTCATTGGCGCGACCGTGATCATCCAGTTTTTAGAAAACAATCTGCTTGTGCCGCGCATCATGGACCGCTCGGTTGGGGTACATCCGCTGCTGACCCTGCTTGCACTGGCTGCATTTTCCTCACTCATGGGACTGGTGGGCGCCCTCCTGGCAGTACCCATTGCAGCGATTATTCAATATCTGTTCAGCCGCTTTATCCTGGATCGCTTTAAGGACCAGCAGCTGATGCCCAGAGGCCGGGATTACATCAGCTTTCTGCGCCTGAAGGTACAGGAGATCTCTCAGGATACACGGAAGCAGATCGGGCAGAATGAGAACGGTCAGGGCGAAATTGACGAGATGCAGGAAGAGGCCCGACGGGATCTCGTAGAGGAAATTGAAGTGCTGGCTAACGAACTGGACCAGATTCTGTCTCAGGCTGCTTCGCTTGAGGGTTCGGAATCATGAACCGCTTTTTGACTTATGCCTTTGCTGTGCTGAGCACGCTGGCTGGGCTGATCCTGCTGTGGGAGCTGCGCCTGGCCGTAGTGTTGTTCCTACTATCGCTGGCAATCGGCGGCGCTACCCGGCCGGCCGTTGATTTCTTCATACAGCGCGGGCTGAAGCGCGGGCTGGCCATTTTGATCACGTACGGTCTGGGCCTGATCCTGATTATTGGACTGCTGCTGATGATCAGCCAGCCGCTGCTGATCGATCTTCAAGAGCTCTCAGACGACCTGCTTCTGCGCTATGAGCAGCTGGTGGTTAACTGGCGCGCCGGATCCTCTTTCCAGAAAATGATCGCGGACCAGCTTCCGCCATCCAGGGAGCTGTATGAGGCATTTACCGGTGAACAGGGTTCCCAGCTTGTTCAAAGAGTGGTCGGTGTAGCCCAGGGATTGGGTGAGTTCAGCGGATACCTGTTCATTGTGGTCATCCTGAGCATGTACTGGAGCGCCGACCAGCTCCGCTTTGAACGACTGTGGCTGTCACTGCTGCCGGCCAACCGGCGCGCCCGGGCGCGCGCTATCTGGCGCGCTATGGAGAGCGGCGTAGGCGCTTACATACGCAGCGAGTTTATCCAGACGATTCTGGCCGGGCTGCTGCTGGGCACCGGCTACGCTCTGATCGGACTGAGATACCCGGTGCTGACAGCCTTCATCGGTGCACTGCTGTGGTTAATCCCCTGGTTGGGAGTTGTCCTTGCAGTCATCGTAGCCGCGTTGATCGGATTGATGGATGCCCCACTGATCGCAGCAGCTGCCGGAGGCCTTACGCTGGTCGTATTGATCTTGCTGGAGAGCTTCCTTGAACCCCGCTTCCTGAACCGGCGCCGCTACAGTTCTCTGCTGGTGATCATCATGGTGATCGCCCTGGCGGACAGCTTCGGGTTAGCCGGACTGGTCATGGCACCGCCTCTCGCAGCCGCCATCCAGATCCTTTTTAACAGCACGGTGCGCACGCCCGGGCTTGTTGAGACGGTGAGCCCGGTGACTCAGATCCTGACCCTGCAGAACAAACTGGAGGCCCTGCGCAAAGAAGCGGAGGAAACGGGCATTCCCTCACCAGAGGTGACCAATTTGATTAACCGGTTGGAAAAGCTGATGGAAGAAGCGGAGGAAGTGCTGGAAAAAGACGACATAGAAATCCCAACCCTGGGACTGCCGGTATCGCCAGATGCGCCCTCGTGATGATGAAATCTGTATTCGTAAGTACAGCCGTTGAAAAGGAACCGTTCACACCAGTGCGGAGCCGACCGGTTCCGCACTCCGGAGAGCGGGATCTGGAGGGCATTTTCCGGGCCGGCGCGCTTCCGGCCCGGCACCTGCAAGGGCGTTATCATGGAAACTTTTTACGCTTCCACCTGGGCCCAATCCTCTCCGGAGCAGCGCTCGCCATCCTGGAGCACTGGAAACCCTGGCTGGGGAAAGTTTTCCTTCCCGGCCGGGGGCGTGGATATAATGTAATTGCACAGAAATCCCGCTGGACAATTTTTCAACCGCTGTGGCCCTTCTACCACCACTATATAAATGAATCAAAGGCCACCTATCTGGCGTTTCCTTTCCGCACCTACCACGGCTTTTCTCTGGAGTTTTCGGGGCTGCGCGTGCTCAAGCTGGACTACGACCTGCCCCCAAACCCGGCCCTGACTGTCCGCCGCCTGATGGATGAAGTGGTACAGATCGAGGAGCAGCGCCTGCTGGGCAGAGCCTATTATTTACTGAACGGGCAGTGGCGGCTGTGGTCGGTGTTTCAACTGATCAGCGATACAGAGGAGCGAACCTCACCTTGACGAACAACAATTTTAAAAACCAGCAAACGATCAACCACCTGCTGGCGACGGTTAAGACCATCGCAGTCGTGGGTCTTTCAAACCGGCCCGGGCGGCCCGGCAGGTATGTGCCGGCTTATATGAAAGGGCAGGGGTATCGCATCATTCCGGTGAACCCCACCATTGAGGAAGGACTGGGAGAAAAGGCCTATCCGGATCTACCTTCCGTTCCAGAGCCGGTCGATCTGGTACTCGTCTTTCGCCGGCCGGAAGATGTCCCCCCGGTTATTGAGCAGGCCATTCAAATTTCTGCCCCTGCTGTCTGGTTGCAAACAGGGATTATCAATGAACAGGCGGCGGAAACTGCCCGGCAGGCCGGTATAACCGTCGTGATGGATGCCTGTATGATGGTAGAGCACCGCCGCTGGAAGGCCAGTCAGGGGGTAAGCGCAGTTCCGTAGCCGGATAAAAAACGACCATGATGGTCGGCATCGTGGTCGTGAGGGAAATCAATTAAACCGTTTTCCGGCGCGCACCGGTCTGCACCCGCCACAGGCTGGCGTAAATGCCATCGTTTTCCAGCAGGTCCTCATGCCGGCCCTGCTCGCTCAGCCGGCCCTCATCGAGGACGAAGATGCGGTCTGCATTACGCACCGTTTATAAACGGTGCGCGATCACAATCGTCGTGCGGCCAACAGCGATCCGCTCCAGGGAGCGCTGGATGGCCGCTTCGGTTTCGTTATCCACAGAAGAGGTCGCTTCATCCAGGATCAGCACAGGTGGGTTTTTCAACACAGCCCGGGCGATCGAGATACGCTGCCGCTGCCCGCCGGACAGCTTCTGTCCACGTTCGCCCACGATCGTATCATAGCCCTGGGGGAGCGCCATGATGAAATCATGCGCTTCTGCGACGCGTGCCGCCTCCATCACCTCTTCCAGCGTGGCATCGAAGCTGCCGTAGGCAATATTTTCGCGCACGGTGCCGTGGAAGAGGTATACATCCTGACTGACAAAGCCGATGGCGCGCCGCAGGTCCTCCAGGCGAAGCTGGCGGATATCGTATCCGTCCAGGGTTACCCGGCCCTGCTGCACATCGTAAAAACGCAGCAGCAGCTTAATCAGGGTGCTCTTGCCGGCGCCCGTCGCGCCAACGATGCCCACTGTCTCGCCCGCATGGATGTGCAGCGTCAGGTCGTCGATTACCGTGCGGCCGGCGCTGGAGCTGTACTCAAAACACACATTTTCAAAGCGAATCTCCCCGCGCACCTGATCAACGGGCAGGTGCAGTGGGCCGCTGGTGATCTGTGGAGCGGTGTCCAGCAGGTCAAGAACTCGCGTCGTAGAAGCCATGGCCCGCTGGTACAGGTCCAGGGTGTTCCCCAGGTTAGTGAGCGGCCACAGCAGGCGCTGGGTAATAAATACCATCAGGCTGTAGACGCCGACGTTCAGGTTGCCGCTGAGAGCTAACTGGCCGCCAAAAACCAGAATGGCGATAAAGCCCACGACAATGACCATGCGGATGAGCGGTACGAAAGCCGAGCTGAGCCAGATTGCCTGACGGTTGCTCTCCCGGTAAAGATCGCTCTGGTAGGAAATGCGCTCCAGCTCATATTTTTCTGTCGTAAAGCTTTTAATTGTGGCGATACCGCCCAGGTTGTTGGCCAGCTGGCTGCTGAGCATACCCACCCGCTCGCGCACCCGCATATAGCGCGGAGCCAGGCGCTGCTGAAACTTAATGGAACCCCACATAATAAACGGCATGGGCAGGGCCGCCATCCATGCCACGCTGGGGGCAAAATAGAAAAATATGCCGCCGATGACCAGGATCGTGGTGATCAGCTGCAGAACCTCATTGGCGCCGCCATCCAGAAAGCGTTCAAGCTGGTTGATATCGTCGTTGAGGATGGCCATCAATCCCCCGCTGCTGCGATCCTCAAAATAGGTCATGTCCAGGTCCTGTACGTGCGCGTACGCGTCGATGCGCAGCTCGTGCTCCAGCGACTGGGCCAGATTGCGCCACAACACCGAGTAGCAGTATTGAAAGACGGATTCCAGGGCAAAGATGATCAGCGTCAGTCCGGCCAGTATCCAGAGCTGGGTTCCAACCTCGGGAAACCCGAAGCTGGCGACGATAGAATCCTCGCGCTGCACCACGACATCGACCGCCGCGCCGATGAGGGCCGGCGGCGCCAGGTCGAAGATCTTATTTAAAACCGAAAACACGGAGGCGGCAATCATCTGTCTGCGGTAGCCGCGCGCATAGCGCCACAGCCGCAGGAGCGGGTGAGCTTTTTGAGTATTCATTCTGCCATTAATCGTGCTGCCCGGCGTCCGATTTCAACAGCGAAATTTGTCCCCCGGTCCCAGGGGTAAACCTGGCTCATGCTGGCCAGATACAACCCCGGAACTGGCGTGCGGATATCAGGGATATTCTTTGAATGGTTAATCAGAGGGACCGGCTGAGCATATGCTGTACGGAAAAGCCAGGATTTCCTCACCCAGTCCGGGCTGAACGCCGGGTTGAGGTGCTGCAGCGCCGGTAAAAAGCGCTCCAGAAGCTGCTCCTGGCTCAGGCGAAAATGCTCGTGATCGGTCTCCAGATAATCGCCCACGTACAGGATATGGTCACCGCCAAAATGCTCCGCGGGCACAAAGTTGGTGTGTTCTACCACGGCCAGGAACGGATATCCGGCCGATTTCGGGATGTTATACCAGTAATACCCTTCTTTCGAAAACTGGTGTTTCAAAGCCAGGACCATGACCACGGCCCCCAGGCTCTGCAGCGAGCGCAGCCCCTGGAGATATTCCTCAGGCAGCGAGGGCGTCAACTGCGCCAGCAGACCTGGTGAGGTAGTCACCAGGCACTGGTCAAAACAGCGTTTTCCCTGAGGCAGTTCCAGCGTCAGCCCACCGTCTTTTGCCGGCACGATCTCCCTGACCGGAGTAGAAAAATTAATCTCAACCCCCATTTCCTGCAGCCTTTGCGCGAAAAGATCTGCAAAGCGCTGGAAGCCCCCCACAAAGGTGCCCAGACGAGGAGTGCGCGCTTTAATGCGCGCCCACAACCAGGCCATATTCACCTGCCTGGCGTAGCGCTCGCCAAACTTGCCGATCATCAGCGGCTCCCAGGTCAGCTCGTAAACCCGGTCTCCGGCCCAGCGGCGCATCCACTCGTCTACGGTGACTTTTTCGAGGTCGCGCCAGTTGTTGGTTAATTTCAGGTACAGGCCTGTCAGGCCGAAGCGAACTTTATTCACCCCCCACCCCAGGCCGGGGAACAGCGCCATGCTGACGGGGGTGTCGAAGGGATAGAACTTCCCGTTATGGTACATCACCGTCAGCGGCTTTTTAAAGATCACCTGATCACTCCATCCCAGCTCAGCGATCAACTTCATCATCTCATGGTCGCTCTGGAACCAGTGATGATAAAACTTCTCTACGCTCCAGTCCCAGTGAGGCTCTTTAAAACCGGACGCCAGCCCACCTGCCTGGTCGCTGGCTTCATAAATGGTTACCTTACTGCCGGCGCGCACCAGATCATAGGCGGCAGCCATACCGCCGATCCCCGCGCCAATGACTGCAATTTCTTTCATTCCATCTCCAGGAAGCGAGGTGTTACGGTTTGATGGTGGTTTGCTCGACGGATCTTCCCTCGGCTTTTACATCGGCCACTGCATCACCCCAGCGGATGCCCTCACGGGCCAGGTAGTAAGCGCCCAGCAGGGTGATTGGCACCCACAGGGCGACATGCAGGACCAGTGTGTAACCGGCCGCAACCGCCTTCTGTACCCCGTAAGCGGTCAGCACGGCAATACCTGGAGCATCAAATGTCCCCACATAACCAGGAGCAGAGGGGATTGTTGTGGCCAGGTTGACAATCCCGTTCATCAACATCAGGGCAAAAAAGCTGACTTCGAAAGGGAAGGCATGCATGACGAACCAGTACTTACCGGTTTCGAGCAGCCAGATTACGATGGAGGTCAGGAAAACCATCAAAGCTTCGCGGGGTGAGCGCAGCGATTCGAGTCCACCTAAAAACCGCTGGACAAGCCCCAGGGTCTTATCATGAAATCGAGACGGCAGCAGGGGGAGGATAAAGCGGGTAAACAGGGTTTCTGCTTTCTCGGGGAACATGGCCGCCACCAGAAAGACGAGCAGGGCACCCATAAAAGCCCCTGTCCCAACCAGCGCTACCGACTGGATATCGCCGACAAAACCCGAGTCGGCCGTCAGCCGTGCCAGTTCCGGCAGGTTTACAAACACGAACGCCAGCATGACGACGCCATCGAAAACGCGTTCCACGATGATCGTCGCCAGAGAGGCCGAAACCGGGATCCCTTCGCGCCGGCGCAGGATCACAGCCCTGAGCACCTCACCTGCACGCGCCGGGTAGATATTGTTCCCCATATAACCAATGGCGACAATGGGGAACATGCTGCGGGTGGATATCGACTTCAAAGGGCGCAGCAGATAATGCCAGCGCCATGCGCGTACCCAGACCCCAAGGAAATAGACGGCGACACCAGGGATCAGCCACCAGTAATTAGCCTCGGCCAGCGCGCTGCCCAGGTCTTCCAGGCCCAGGCCGCGCAGTGCAAAATACAAAAAAATCAGGCTGATGACGACCCCAGCCCAGAACTGCCAGCGTTTCATGGCGATCATTCTACCATGATCGTTTAACGGAGGTATTTACGAATCCTTTTCAACTCGCCGATTGCGAAAATTACCCCTTTCCAGCGGATCGCCTCACATGATTATGGCAAACGATGGGAGAGACAAACGAGGAGTCAGATGCAGTTATAATCTGCTGCATGAATCGCCGTTTAGCCGGTTTGATGATCATTCTTGTCCTGATCCCTGTTTTTGGGATCGCATATCTCCTCACCACCCCACGCGTAGAACAGATCTCTCCCCTGCCGGATGCCGCAGATGTTAACGCCGGCGAAACCCTGCGCATGACCTTCTCCCGACAGATGGATCCCGAGACCGTCATTGATCGCCTGACGATCTCTCCGGCAGTCAGCGGGTCATATACCTGGGATGGAAACACGCTGATATTCGAACCTGATGAGCCCTGGCCCAATGGAGAAACGGTGCGTGTTCAACTGCGGGCAGGGGCGCGCACACAGTCGTGGCCGCGTTTGACCATCCAGGAAGACGCATCCTGGTCCTTCCAGATTGGCTATCCCCGCCTGGCGTTTCTGTACCCATCCAATGCAGCCGCGCAGATCTACATCCTGGATCCGCAGACCGGAGAGAGCGTGGCCGTAACCGGCACCGCTGCGGGGGTGCTTGAGTATCAGGTTGACCCGTCTGGCCAACGGATTTACTTCAGCGCCAATAACGGCATGGGCGGCAGCGACCTGTTCCGCCTGGATGGGATCCGCAGCGTGTTTGAGGACACAGACGCGGCGGAGGGTGAAGCGGCCAGCTTGCCGGAGCCCGTCCGGCTGCTGTCCTGTCAGCAGGACGAATGCCGCTTTCCGGCCGTATCGCCCACGGGTAAATACCTGGCTTTTGAACGCACCGGATTCACAGCCAGCGAACATCCTGCTTTTCCCCGGGTGTGGCTGCTGCCGCTGCAGGAGGATGGAACCGCCGGTGAGCCGGAACTGGCCGGTGAGGAGAATCACCAGACCCTGGCGCCGTCCTGGTCACCGGCGGGTATGCTGGTCTATTACGACTCCCATGAAACGGCATTTGTCATACAGGACCCGCAGAGTGGTGAACAGTTCGTGTTTCCCAACCAGACCGGACAGCCGGGCGATTGGACTGCTTCCGGCGACGCCTACCTGGCCCCTGATGTGACGATGGTAATACCCAAAGATCTGCAGCCCGGCCAGAGTGGACAGGAAACACTGGCAAACAGCCGCCTGATCCGCTTCACCTGGGCGGATGAGCAAATGGACGATCTGTCGCAGAGCGAAGAGGTTGAAGATTCTTTCCCTGCGTATTCTCCGGATGGGTCACGCATCGCATTCTCCCGCCGCTACCTGGACCCTACCCGCTGGGCTCCCGGACGGCAGCTCTGGATTATGGACGCCGGTGGCGGCGCAGCCCAGCCGCTGACCAACGACCCCAATTACACGCACTACGACTTCGAATGGTCTCCTCAGGGTGACCAGATCGCCTTCGTGCGCTTCGACCAGACGATCCTGTCCGATCCACCCGAGGTGTGGGTGATCAACACACAGACCACACAGGCAGAACGCCTTGTCCCCGGAGGCTACTCCCCCCAATGGATACCGTAGCAGCTGTCGACAAACCCGCCCCCCTTTTTACACTTCCCGATCTTTCTGGGACCGAGCGGAGTCTGCAGGATTGGCTCGGGCGGGTGGTGATCATTAATTTCTGGTCGGCTGAATGCCCCTGGTCGGAAAGGACCGATCTGCACCTGCTGGCCCAAATGCCGGCCTGGGGCGACCGGGTGGTGCTGTGTACCATTGCAGCCAATGCACATGAAACACCTGAACTCGTGGCCCACACTGCCCGGGAGCGCGGGCTGCCCCTGGTGCTGCTCGACCCCGAGCAGAAGGTCGTAAACCTTTACGGCGCCCAGACCACACCGCATGCCTTTGTCATCGATCAGGAGGGCGTGCTGCGCTATCAGGGCGCTGTGGACGACGTTACCTTCCGCCGCCGGGAGCCGACTCGATTCTATCTACGGGATGCGGTTGAAGCTGTACTGGCGGGGAAAAAACCATCCCCTGCCGCCACTGCACCTTACGGCTGTACAATCGTACACGCAGGCGACCTGTGAACTGCATGCACCGGTCGGAGTACCTCTTTTTTCGCATTCCCAAACTCTTGAAAAATAGTGTAGAATCACACATATTCTATTCTGCCAGTACTGGCTTGAAATGGAAACCCTATGACAGATAAAGATACTGCCCAAAGCGTGATTGAAGCTTACAGGAAGCGGCAGCAGCAAGCCCAGAAAGCGCCTATTATCCTGGGTGTCGCTGCCCTTCTCCTGGTCATCGGGGCGGGTGCGCTTATTTTCTGGCTTATCGGCTCTGATGGACAACCGCTGGCACTGTTTGCGACCGCCACCAATACGCCAACCGCTACCGGTACTGCGACCGCAACGGCCACGAACACGGCAACGGCAACGATCACTCCCACGGAAACCCTGACCCCGACCATTACGCTCACTCCCACGATATCGGGTCCGTTCGAATATATCGTTCAGGAGAACGATACGCTCTTCGGAATTGCCAACCAGTTCGGGGTAGATCTCTACCTCATCATTGCCCTTAACAACATGGATCCGGCAAATCCGATTATCCACCCCGGAGACACGATTATTATCCCCGGCCCGGATACGCAGCTTCCCTCACCGACGCCGCTGCCGTCCAATATTCCGCGGGGCACGCGCATCGAATACCGGGTGCAGAGCGGTGATTCACTGCTCGCCATTGCACTCAAGTTTGACAGCACTGTGGAAGCGATCAAACAGGCCAACAACATTGAGAACGAGAACGAACTCTTTGTCGGCGCTTTGATCATCGTCCCGGTGAACATCGTCACACCCATCCCGACCCAGACGCCTCCGCCGCCGACGAACACATTCGGTCCAGGTACGGTTACGCCCATCCCGGCGAGCACATTTACCCCCACCACACCGCCGACCGCAGCGAACACACCGGCTCCCTGAGCCTGGGGATGGAGTTATTGAATTAATGAAGGGCGGGCCCGGATTGAGCCCGCCCTTTTTGATTTAATCGGGAGGAGTGGACTGGTAGTAGGCGATATTTTTTAGTCTTGACAGGATGAACACCGGTGATGATAATGAAAATGATTTTCATTATCATCACCGGGGCGAATTAAATGAATTATCGACTGCATATTCAACTGCTCGTTTCACTCTGCCTGGTGCTGGTGCTGACTCTGACCGGATGCGCCCAATCCAGCTCTTCATTGGCGCGCGAGAGTACGGGCTCAGACAAACTTCAGGTGGTCGCCACAACCACGATTGTCGCCGACATCGTTCAACAGGTTGGCGGTCAGGCAGTAGAGGTATCTTCCCTGATTCCGGCCGGCGCCGACCCGCATGCATTCGAGCCGTCCCCGCGCGATATTGCGATCGTCGCCGATGCGCAGGCTGTGTTTATGAGCGGCGGCGGGCTGGAAGCCTTTATGGAGTCAACGCTGCGCAGCGCCGGCGGAAGCGCCCGGGTGATCGTTCTGAGTGAGGATTTGATCGCAGCAGAAAATCAGACCAGCGAGGACCACGATCTCGAGGGAGAAGCTGATCATCTCCATGCCGGCGATCCTCACGTCTGGATGGATCCCAACAACGTCATGGATTGGGTCGCCGCGATTGAAACATCCTTACAAGAGCTGGATCCGGCGAATGCTGAGTTGTACGAAGCCAACGCTGCCGCTTATTCTCAGAAACTGCAGGAACTCGATGCCTGGATTCGACAGCAGGTAGAGCAGATCCCTGCAGAAAACCGCAAACTGGTCACTGACCACCAGATATTCGGCGCCTTCGCCAGCCGCTACGGGTTTGAACAGGTCGGTGCGGTGATCCCCAGTATCAGCAGTTCAGCCGAGCCTACCGCTCAGGAACTCGCTGCTCTGGAAGACGCAATTCGCGCTCAGGGTGTGCACGCCATCTTCATCAGCAGCACCGTAAATCAAAATCTGGCGCAGCAGGTCGCTCATGATACCGGCATCCAGCTCGTTACCCTGTACACCGACTCACTCACTGGGCCCGAAGGCCCTGCGAGTAGTTATCTGGAGTTCATTCGCTATAATGTCTCTGAGATTGTGAACGCCTTAAAATGAAAGGCAGCCGCAAATGGCATTGATAAGGGAACTGCGCAAATCGAATTTTACGGGTCAGGGGGTGGACCACCAGCCCGGCCAGCCGATTGTAGAGGCCAGGCAGCTGAGGGTATCCTACGGCCAGCACATGGCCCTGGATAATGTGACCTTCAGGCTGCTCACCAGCCAGCGGGTAGCTGTCATCGGACCGAACGGCGCCGGAAAGAGCACCCTTTTTAAAGTCATTGCCGGGGTGATTAAACCGACCAGCGGAGAGGTAAATGTCTACGGCCACGGGCCAAACGGGCATATTTGCATCGCTTATGTGCCCCAGCGCAGCCAGGTGGACTGGAACTTTCCAGTCACCGTTGCCGACGTCGTCATGATGGGCCGCACCGGCAAAATCGGCATGCTGCGCTGGCCGGGCGCTCGCGACCGGGAGATTGTCGAGAAGAGCCTCGCCGATGTCGGTTTACTGGACCTCGCCGGGCGGCAGATCAGTGAATTGTCCGGTGGTCAGCAGCAGCGCATGTTTATTGCCCGCGCCCTGGCTCAGGAAGCGGAATTGATCCTGATGGACGAACCCCTGAACGGCCTGGACGTTACCTCTCAGGAGATCATCTTCGAGATTCTGGATGAGCTGCGCAAGCGAAATGTCACCGTGATGGTGGCTACTCATGACCTTGATCATGCCGCAGAAATGTTCGACCAGGTGATGCTGCTTAAACACCGGCTGATCGGCTTCGGACTGCCGCAGGAGGTGCTGACCGCCGGTAATTTGATCGACGCTTACGGCGGCCACCTGCGCCTGATCGAGGCGGAGGGGGTGACGCTGGCCGTTGGCGATACCTGCTGTGACGAGGACAGGCTGCCGTGAACGTTTTTGACCTCCTGCTCCAGCCGTTAGGCTACGCTTTCATGCAGCGCGGGTTGGTCGCCGCGCTGGTTGTCGGTGTGATCTGCGCGGTTATCGGCACCTATGTTGTGCTGCGCGGCATGGCTTTTTTCGGCGATGCGCTGGCTCACGCCATCCTGCCGGGTGTGGCGATCGGTTATCTGGCCGGCAGCGGCGCACGCGGGCCGCTGTTCCTCTGGTCGCTGGTCGCTGCAGTGGTCAGTTCGGTGGGAATCGGCGCCATCACCCGGGGCACACGAGTCCGCGAGGATACCGCCATTGGCATTGTGTTTGCCGGCATGTTTGCTCTCGGAGTCGCCCTGATCTCCAGCGTACGCAGTTACAGTGTCGACCTGGCACACTTTCTTTTCGGCAACGTGCTCGGCGTTTCCAACACGGACCTGTGGGTGATCATCGGGTTTGGGGTGGTAATTCTGGTGCTGGTGCTCGTTTTTTACAAAGAATTTCTGGTGCTCTCCTTTGATCCCCTGCTGGCGGTCACTTTGCGACTGCCATCGCAGCTTCTCGAGTATCTGCTGCTCGTCCTCATCTCCCTGACCATTGTGGTTTCCCTGCAAACGGTGGGTGTTGCGCTGATGTTGGCTATGCTCATCACCCCTACCGCGGCAGCCTATTTGCTGACGCGCCGGCTGCCCGTCATGATGGCCCTGGCGGCAGGCATAGCCTCCCTGTCGGGGGTGGTGGGACTGTATATCTCATACTATATTGGGGTCGCCTCCGGTGCGGCTATCGTTCTCACCAGCACTGTGTTCTTCCTCACCGCATGGGCCTTTCGAGAAATCCAGAAAGCATCATGGAAGAGAATGGCACAAAGATGACCGAATGCTCATCCAACCCGATCATCGATGAATGGCTGGGGCGGCTGCAGGCGGCAGGGTATCGCCTCACAGCGCCCCGCAAAGCCGTCGTTGAAACCATCGCCACCAGCCAGCACGTGCTCAGCCCACAGGAGATGTATGAACAGGCCCGCGAGCGATATCCAGCGCTGGGCCTGGTTACGGTTTATCGTACTGTGGAGAAGCTCGACGAGCTGGGATTAATCCAGCGCGTTCACCAGCCTTCCGGCTGTCATGCATACATACCAGCTGCACCGGGACACCAGCACCTGCTGATCTGCCAGTCGTGCGGGCGCGCCGAATATTTCAGCGGGGACCGGTTGGACGCGCTGATGGAAGAGGTTGCCGGCGAAAGCGGCTTTCAGATCCAGGATCACTGGCTGCAGCTTTTCGGTAAATGTCGGGATTGTGGAGTGAATTTCAGTTAAATGCCTGACGCTGGCATTCCGCAGCCCTGTTTGCCCCTTGAACCGTTCTCAGCAGCCCCGGTTTCCTGCTCCAGTCGACAATACGCTCCAGGCTACGGAACAGGGGTGGGAAGCTGAAGGACCCGGTTGACCTGCTCGATGCGGTCGAGGATCTCCTGCGCTTCATCCGGATCAGCAATCGTGACGTGGCCGGACTGGTCGACATGCGTGGGGATCAGCTCGAAGCCCAGATATTTCGTCCCCTGATACATCACCTTTAAAATGACACCCTGGCTGTGATCGCGCGCCCAGGTCTGGTCAAAAACGAAATTTCCCAGGCCGTAGAACACCGGCACGCCGCCGAGCTCCTGGTACCCCTGGACGACGTGCGTATGATTCCCGACTACCAGATCAGCCCCTGCCTCCACAATGACCTTCGCCAGGTTCCGCTGAATCCAGGTAGGGGTGGCAGCGTCTTCCGGCCCCCAGTGGGGCATAAATATGACCACATCGGAGACCTCGCGCGCCGCGGCGACAGCTGCATAGATGTTTTCCTCGTTCAGCACAGCGATGCCGGGTGTGTCTTCGCCTGCAAACGCCATGGGCTCGATGTGCCCCAGCGAGACGATACCGAACCGCACGCCATTGACCTCGACTACCACGGGCTGCATGGCCTCAGCGTGATTGTTACCGGCGCCCACAGGCAGGATACCAACCCGGCGCAGGTTGGCAAGCGTGTCGAAGAACGCCTGATCGCCGCAGGTCGGCAGCCCGCAGTTCTTAATGTGGTTGGTCGCCACACTCATGACATCGAAACCGGCTCGCTGCAGGGCGTCTGCATTCTCTGAGCTCCCCACCAGTAGGTACGTTCGAATGCAGCCCGTGTGGACTGGGATGTCGCTGATGGTGGCGTTGAGGGTGCCGATGGCCAGGTCGGCCTGTGAGATGATATCTCTCACAGCCTCGTAGGGATAGTCCGGGTTGCCGCTGGCGTCGATGGCCGCCTGCACACACCGGGCGGGCACAATCACCCCTGTGAATAACAGAGTCGTGATGGGTTCTTCCGTCGGGCTGGGAAGCGCTGTCTCCGTAGGAACAGGAGTCGGCGATGCCGTTGGCAGCGGCTGCGTTGGAGAGGGCGTGAGGGACGGAGCCAGTGGAGCTGTCGGCGTTACCGTCAGTGGAGATGCCTCCGGTGGGGATGCGGCCGGCGCACCCTGACAGGCGCTGAGCAGAAGCAGCAAAAGCAGTGTCGCGAGGAGAATCAGGTTGCGGGACAGACGATGCATGGATCTCTACGGTTTAGCCCGATTATCCTTTTAATTCATCGACCGGAGGTGCAGCGTCCCCGTAATCCAGCACCTCGCGAGTCCCGGTGACGGGATCCGGCGGGCCAACAATCCCTTTCTCTTCCATGGTTTCCACCAGCCGTGCCGCACGCGTATAGCCAATGCGCAGCCTGCGCTGCAGCATGGAAATCGAAGCTCTACCCTGCCTGCGGACCAGATCGACCGCTTCCTTATACAGCGGATCCGCATCGTCTTCCTGCGTTTCAAACATGGGAAGCTGCTTAAGCGGAATGCCCGAAGGCAAGTCATCCACGATACCGCCGGCCGCAACCTCCGTGGTCACGGCTGTGCTGCTGAATCCCTGCCAGTACTGCACCAGCTTCTGTATCTCTTTGTCGGACACATAGACGCCCTGCAGCCGCACCGGTGCGGGGGAGTCGGGGGCATGGAAGAGCATATCGCCGCGCCCCAGCAGGCGCTCGGCTCCAGGCTGGTCCAGAATCACGCGGCTGTCCATTCCGGAGGCTACAGCAAAGGCGATGCGGGCCGGGAAGTTGGCTTTAATCAAACCGGTGACCACGTCTACGGAAGGCCGCTGCGTGGCGATCACCAGGTGAATGCCGGTGGCGCGCGCCAGCTGCGCCAGGCGGGTGATGCTCTTCTCCGTTTCGTCGGGGGCCAGCATCATCAGGTCGGCCAGTTCGTCGATGATCACCACCAGGTAAGGCAGCTTCTTTTCGCCGCGCGCCTGCGCTTTAGCGTTGAAGTCTTTAATATTGCGGGCACCCGCATCAGCCAGTTTGCGGTAGCGCATGTCCATCTCACGCGTCACCCACTGCAGCGCGCCTACCACGCGCTCCATTTCCACCACAACAGGAGCCAGCAAATGGGGAATGCCGTTATATCCGGTCAGCTCCACCCGCTTCGGGTCGACCATAATCAGGCGCAGATCATCGGGTGTGTTGTTCAACAACAGGCAGCAGATCAGCGCGTTCACACATACTGATTTACCGGAACCCGTGGCGCCGGCAATCAGCAGGTGCGGCATAGCCGCAAGATCGGCGGAGACGGCCATACCGGCAACGTTCTCACCGAGTGCAAACTTCAGAGGGGATTTAATGCGTTTAAACGATTCGCTCTCGATCACGTCGCGCAGGGCTACCATGGCGATCTCGTCATTGGGAACTTCGATGCCGATATACCCTTTACCTGGCACCGGCGCCTGCATGCGGATGGTGCGGGCGGAAAGGGCCAGAGCCAGGTCGTCCTGCAGGGCAGTGATCTTGGACACCCGTACACGCGTGCGCCCGCTGCGAGTTTCGATATAGTCGGGCTCCACCCCAAACTGGGTGATGGTCGGGCCGGGATTGATCTCCACCACGCGCGCCGGGGCACCAAAGGAAGCCAGGGTCTCCTCGATGATATGCGCCCGCTCGACATTCAGCTCATCGTTATTGCTCACATCGCCGCCGGCTTCCAGGATTTGATCAATGGGCGGCAGCACCCAGACACGGTCCTCGGTGTACAGGCTGGGCTCCAGGGCGTTTTCTCCAGCCGCGGCTGCGGCAGCTTCCGGGTTTGCCTCGACTTGCGCGGCAGAGCTGCCGGACAGCGGTGTAAATTCTGGAGGGAAATTCTGCGCTGTGGAAGGCTTTCGCACCTCGGGAAGATGATCCACGACCCAATCTCTGATGCCTGTGATCAGGGGCGGCGCCCAACCAAACAATTCCAGAACCGTCCGGTCAAAGGTGAGTGCCAGGGCGATGAGCAGCCAGCCGAGCATTGCGACCAGCGCGCCTCCACGGCCCAATGCCAGCAGCAGTACGCGCAGAGTAAATGCCCAAATAATACCCCCGCCCTTACCCTCTTCGGCCAGGACCATAACGTCAACCGCCCCACCGCGGTAGCCGATAAAATGGAAAACCACCAGGGCAAGCCAATACAGCAGCAGTACTCCAAACAACCGGGCCATGTCCAGCGGTGGGATGCGCTCAAAATTACGCAGCACAAGCCACAACCCGGCGATCATCAGGGTAAACGGAAACAGGTACATCCCCAGACCAAAGAGCCGGGAGAGGGCAGCCTCCCAGGTACCGGTCAGACTGCCGTTCGTCGCCGACAGCAGGCTGAGCAGTGTCAGCAGACCGACCAGAGTCATCAGGACGCCGGCAATATCCAGTTTGCGGTCGAGAGACATACCGCCGGCAATGGGCTGAGGAGAGGTTCTGCCAGGCGACTGCAGTCCCCTGATCTGGTTTGAGATGCGCTGCAGCAGCGAAGGACCTGCCGCCGGTGGGCTGCTTCGCCCTGGAGATCTCTTTTTGCTGGCCGTCTGAGACCCGCTGCGGCTCGATTTTGCGGTGCTGCGGCTGGATGCAGCCGTAGATCTCCTGGCGCCTGCAGCTGTATTCTTTTTCGAAGAACGATCCGTCTTCGGAGCCATAGAAAAGCGCGCTTCTTTCCAGATTAACGATAAAAATCTCTGTGCGGATTATAGCATACCCCCCCTACACGCTACGCTTTGACTAAAAGAGTTGCAAGATCGCGCAGTTAATCAACAACCATTTTTGCTGAGGACGGCGTCCGGCCAGCACGGGATCGAGAAATCTGCTGGTAAAATACAGGGCAGTATACCGGCCTGCGGTTGACCGGCAGCAGTACAGTCTCGTTGACCATTAAATCTCGGCTGCCGCTGGCCCGGTTCACATGCCTGCTGTTCCTCTGGCCGGCCATCCGTTTCCACAGAAGGTGTTTCTAATTGTTCGAAATTGTCTTCCTCGGCACATCTGCATCCGCCCCCTCCATTCATCGCGGCCTGACCGCTCAGGTTGTGATGCATGATGAGTTTCGATTTCTCATCGACTGCGGCGAGGGAACTCAGCGCCAGATTATGCGCTCCGGCCTGGGGTTTAAAAGGCTCAACCGCATCTTGATCACCCACGGTCATCTGGATCATATCCTGGGTCTGGGAGGCCTGCTGTCCACCTTCAGCCGCTGGGAAACAATAGACGGGCTGGAGATTTACGCCGGCCGCCAGGCGTTAGAACGTATTCGTGATCTGATCTTCGGGGTGGTGCTGCGCGGCGCGCGTCCGCCGCTGGAAATCCGCCTGATCGAGGTGAAAGAAGGGGTCATTTTCGAGAAAGGAGACTTCTCGATCTCTGCGTTTCCTGTCCTGCACCGCGGGGCGGATAATTTTGGCTATCTCTTTGAGGAAAAACCGCGCCGGCCCTTCCTGCCGGAGAAAGCGGAAGAGCTGCAAATTCCTCCCGGACCCTGGCGTCGTGATCTGGTCAAAGGACAGGCAGTGACGCTGCCCGATGGCCGCCAGATTTTTCCCGACCAGGTGCTTGGACCCGAGCGTCCGGGGACGCGCCTGGTCCATATTGGAGATGTGGGTGAGGTCGATAACCTGATTCCTGTCGTGCGCAATGCAGATGCCATGGTCATCGAAGCGACATATCTGTACGAGGACCTGGCGATGGCTCAGGAATTCGGCCATCTTACTGCGTATCAGGCGGCGCAGCTGGCAGCCAGAGCCGGTGTGAAGAATCTGATCCTCACACATGTTTCCCGGCGCTACCGTGAACGGGATATCGCTGCCGAGGCGCGTTCGGTCTTCCCAAACACGGTCGTGGCGCGAGATTTCGATGCTTTTCAGATCAAGCGCGAGGAATGTATAAAAGTAAAAATTGCGTCTGAGAAAGAATAACCCGGCCAGAAGCCAGCGGTCCGCGGGTTAAAACATGCCGCGTAAGCGCTGCTCTTTCCAGACATCCGCCTCATTGTGATAGCCGGCCTGCTCCCAGAAGCCGGGTTTATCTTGAGGCATGAACTCCAGCCCCCGCAGCCATTTGGCGCCTTTCCAGAAATAAGGCACTTTCAGATCGGGCCGGCCGGGAATATTGCCGACCACGCCGCGCAGCGGGTAGCCGTGATCGGGAGTGAGCGGCTCGCCGTTGAAGTGGGTTGCCAGCAGGAAGTTATCCGCCAGCACAACCTCCAGGGGTAAGTTAACGGTGAAACCGTATTCGGCATGCTGCATTACATACTTCGCCGTGGGCTTTAAGCGGATCAGACCTTCTTCGACCAGCGTGCGCACCGATACCCCTTCCCAATCTGTGTCAAATTTGCTCCAGCGGGTTACACAGTGGATATCCATGTGCAGTCTGGTGCGCGGCAGGCGCTGGAACTCGTCCCAGGTCCAGCGTACTTCTTCTTCCACTTCTCCCCAGACCCTGAAATCCCAGGTGGCCGGGTCAAAACGCGGCACCGGTCCGTAGTGCAGGACCGGAAATTTTTTCGTCAGCGCCTGTCCGGGCGGCAGACGTCCTTCCTGTTCGTACTTCTCTTCTGCTTCTTTACGTTCGAAGAATCGGTTCATCCTGTTTACCTTCCATGTATAAAGCTCGTGCAGGGCAGCGAACCCGCGCCCGCCCTGCGCCGCCGGTCTGAAATCAAATTTTCAGTTCGAAGCGATCATCCGGCTGCCGGAGCAGACCGGATGATCGCTTATTCTGTTTTAGAACATAAAAGACGCACTGCTTCAGTCAATTTCGAAGCTGTCTCCCGGATTGAGCACATGCGCCTTCGTGCTGGTTTCAGCCTCCACACGCGCGGCCCATGCAGCTGCGTCCTGTTTGATCAAATCAAAGGTATTGTAATGGACCGGGATGACGTGCTTTGGCTGGATCAGCTTTACCGCCCGCAGGGCATCCTCCGGCCCCATGGTATAGTGATCACCGATCGGCAGGGTGGCCAGCTCAATGCCTTCCTCTCCAATCAGGCGCATATCGCCGAACAGTCCGGTATCGCAGGCCAGGTAGACCTTCTTGCCGTTTTTGAAGGTGAGCAGGAAGCCTGCCGGGTTGCCGCCGTAAGAACCATCGGGAAGGCCAGACCCATGCATTGCCTGGGTCAGTTTGACGTACCCAAAGGCGTAATGACAGCCGCCGCCGATGTGCTGTCCTTCTGTCTTAACACCCTGCTTACCCAACCAGTTGGCAATTTCAAAGTTCGTGATCACCAGCGCTCCGGTGCGCTTTGCGATATCTACGGTGTTGCCGAGGTGATCCCCGTGTCCATGTGACAGCAGGATGTAATCGGCCGCGACACGATCAGGCGTAATACTGGCTGCCGGATTATCGGAAAGAAAAGGATCAACCAGGATTTTGATTCCATCCACTTCCAACCCCTGGGCACCATGTCCATACCAGGTCAGCTTTACGCTCATGTTCTTTTTCCTCCTCTTCGAACGATATGCTTGACTAATCAAGAATGGCTTGTGAAATCCGGATGTCCTTTGTCTGGACAGGAAGTGGTTGATTCATTTGAAATTATACATGCATTTCGAAATCCATCTCATCAAGGACAGCATGGAATGCATGCCAGAAAAACCCTTTGACATTTGAGGCAAATCATCTATCATTGGGATCAGGTTTCAGGCAGCAGCGCAGGCCGGATCGAAAAAGGAATTTCCTTGAGTATGATAGGTAAAAAGAAAAACATCCTGCTGGTGGCCTGCGCAGTTCTCTTTCTCCCGCTGTTGGGCCTGATTCTCTACTTAGCAGACCTGGGCCAGATGCCCGCCCCAGTCACAGCGCTGTACGCCTTTCCGCAGGGGGATAAGGTAGGTCACTTTGTTCTCATGGGTCTGCTGGGTTTGAGCCTGAATCTGCTGCTGCCATCTCGCCGCCGTGCGGTCCTGCCTGGAAGCCTGGCCGCCCTCTGCCTGGTGACCCTTGAGGAACTCAGCCAGATCTTTTTCCACTCGCGTTCCTTTTCATTCGCCGACCTGGGCTTCAGCATTCTGGGCATTCTCAGCGCCGATCTGGCCCTGCGCCGGCTCAGGAAACCATAAAAACCGGTTCCTGATCACAACCTACAGGGGTGAAATTCAAACATGCCGAAAGAGCATCTTAACCCTCCACAGCTTTTCCCCAGCCTGCAGTACGGGTTCTCCCAGGGTGTGACCGCCAGCGGCGGAAAAACGGTGTATCTCTCCGGCCAGGTGGCCTGGGATCAGAACCAGCAGCTTGTCGGGCCGGGAGATCTACACGCCCAGGCGCGCCAGGCCCTCCGCAACGTATCCATCGCCCTGCAGGCCGCTGGAGGAGATCTGGCAGATGTCGTCTCGATGCGCATTTACATCGTTCAGGAGAAAATGGGGGAGAGTCGTGCAATCACAAAAGCTCTGCAGGAATTTTTCCCCGGCGGCACGCCGCCGGCGACGACCTGGATCGGTGTACCCTCACTGGCTAACCGCGATTTCCTGGTCGAGATCGAAGCCATCGCCGTCATTGAGTAACGCTTGCTCTTCAGGCTGAGGAATCCAAAAAATGAAGCTCACACTCGAATCGCTCTCGCAGTGGCTGGATCGCTACTTCAAAGCCTGGAAAACGAACGACCCGGATCAGGTGGCCGGGCTTTTCACGGAAGATGCGGTCTATTACTACGGTCCCTTCCAGGAGCCGGCGCGGGGTAGAAGGCACATTGTGGAACGCTGGGTTGCAGATCCCCAGCAGCAGACGGACATCCGCACATCATTCGAACCCCTGGCCGTAAACGGCCAGATGGGAATTGCTCACTGGCAGGCTGCTTTTCGCTCTGCAGGACAACCGCTGGTAGAAACCCGAATGGATGGAATCCTCGTACTGCATTTTGACGAACAGCTCCGCTGCAAAGAGCACCGCGAATGGTATGTCCGGGAGGATGTGAGGGCGTCCCAGCAGTAAACAGGGCGGGTAACTCCCCGCCTGCCTTTACCCCATTTCCTTATTTCTGGACTATGCCGTTTTTTAATTTCGCCGGTTGCTGCGGAAAGACTCTATTGATTTCAACAGGAGATGGTCACATGGATACACTTTCGAATGAAGCACAAAATTTGTCGACTGCCCGGCAGTACCTGGGGGCTCTGGAACGGATGGAGGAGGCAGGTGTAATTGCCCGGTTCTTTCACACTGATCTGGTCCAGGAAGAATTCCCCAACCGCCTGGTCCCCAACGGCGCCAGGCGTGACTTGAACGCTGTCCTGGAAGGGGTCGAAAGCGGCCGGCGAATCATGAAATCTCAGCGCTATGAGGTGTTGAACGCGCTGGCGGCCGGTGAACAGGTTATCCTGGAAGTAGACTGGAGTGGAGAGCTGAGCACCTCACTGGGAGAGCAGTTCCCTGCCGGCTTCCAGTTCCACGCTCGCTTCGCAGTGTTCCTGGAGTTTCAGGACGGAAAAATCATCGCCCAGCGCAACTACGATTGTTATGATCCCTGGTAACATCTCTCAGAATGAAAGAGGAGTAAAAAACGCAGCCCTTGAACACAGAGAATGTCGAAATTCATATCCGGCATGGCAGCCGCGCAGACAACGTCCTGCTCGCCGAAATGGGTAGGGTCACCTTTTACGATTCCTTTGCAGAGCAGAACACACCCGAGAATATGGCTGCTTACCTCGCAGCTTCCTTCAGCCCCGAGATACAGGCTGCCGAGCTGGACAACCCGGGCTCATTGTTTCTGATCGCAGAGGTGAACAATACCCCCGCAGGTTACGCCCGCCTGCACACCGCCCCAGCCGGACAGCTGCTGCCAGCCGGGGTGACCGGTACGCATCCAGTGGAACTGGTGCGCATCTACGCGCGCAAAGAATGGATCGGCAAAGGCATCGGTGCAGCGCTGATGAAGGCCTGTCTGGAAGAAGCCGCTGCCAGAGGACATGATGTGATCTGGCTGGGCGTGTGGGAGCACAATCCGCGCGCCATCCATTTTTATCAAAAATGGGGGTTCAGGGTGGTCGGATCGCAGATTTTCCAGCTCGGTGACGACCCGCAGCACGATCTGGTCATGCAGCGGTCGCTGGCGGATATCGAGACTTAAGCTCGATGAGTGGTCGTGCAGGTTGGAGGATCTGGCTCTTTCTGGGGGTGCTGCTTCTAACCGCAGCTGCCTGCAATTTCCCCAGGCCTCGCGCGGGCCCTGCAGTTCCATCCACGGAACCTGCGGCTGCCGTCCCGCGGAGAACCGTGCCAGCCGCAGCAACCTCCACGCCGGCTGCGGCGACCGTGACACCAGAACCGCTCCCATCCTACCAGTCGGTTTTCGAGCCTGCGCCCTGCGCTTTTGAAACCCCGAAAAGTCACAGCCCGGAATGCGGTTACCTCCTGGTTCCCCAGGATCGATCGCGTCCAGAAGGGGCCTGGATACGCCTGCATACTGCCATCTTCCGCAGCCGGGCCGCCAGCCCTGCCCCCGACCCGGTGATTCATCTGGCTGGTGGGCCAGGGTCTTCATCCCTGCAGGCAGCGCCTTATATCTTTCAGCAGGGGATGGACGCCGTTCTGGAAACGCGCGACTTCATCTTTTTCGACCAGCGCGGCACCGGTTTCTCGCAGCCGCGCCTGGATTGTCCGGAACGCTTTGAGATCATCCCCGGGCTGCTGGAAAACCCGGTAACTGACGACGAAAACATACGCCTGGTACGAGACGCATTCCTGCGCTGTCGCGACCGCCTGACTTCTGAAGGGGTGGACATCTCCATATACAACAGCGCAGCAGGCGCCGCGGATATCAACGATCTGCGCCTGGCGCTTGGGTATGATCAGTTAAACCTGTATGGAGTCTCTTATGGAACGCGCCTGGCCCTGACCCTGATGCGTGATCATCCCGATGCGGTGCGCAGCGCCGTACTGGATTCAACCTACCCTCTGCAGGTGAACCTTTATCGCGAACTGCCTTACAGCGCCGGGCGGGCCTTTAACCGCTTGTTCGAATACTGCGCCGCTGATCCGGAATGCAGCACAGCTTTTCCCAACCTGCGCTCCGTTTTCTTCGACCTGGTTGATGAGTTGAACGCCAGCCCGGTACCGGTTACGCTGTTCGCTGGAGGCGCAGAAAGGAGGGTAACTTTCACCGGAGATCTGCTGATCGATGTGCTCTTCGTGGGTCTGTACCAGCCAGCAGTCGCTGCTTACATGCCGGAGATGATCTTTGACATCCGGCAGGGAGATTTTGATATTCTGCGCCAGCGGCTGCGGCTGTATTATGAATCCCCGGGCGCATTTGGGATGCAGATGTCTGTACAGTGCAGTGAGGAAATCCTGCTGCCTTCCGTAGAACCTGCCGGGCCAGCGCCTTCCCCACAGATTGCCGGCTTCTTCGCCGCAAGCACGGCGCCATTCACCGCTGTCTGCCAGGAGTGGAGCGGCAGCGAGCCGGACCCAATCGAAAGCCAGCCGGTGATTTCCGATCTACCCGTACTGGTGCTGGCCGGCGAACACGATCCCATTACGCCGCCATCCTGGGGCCAGATGGTCGCCGCAGACCTGACAAATGCGGCGTATTATGAATTCCCGGCCAACGGACACTGGGTGACGCGCTCATCCCCCTGCGCGCAGCAGATGGCACTGGCCTTCTGGGAGAACCCGGAAGGGCCGCTGGACGCAGCATGTATCTCTTCGATTCCCAGCCTGAAATTCTATACCGGACCGTAATTTTCTACCGGCAAACGATCCAAGCCGCGCCTGCCCGGGCAGATCACCTGCAGGTCCCCGGCTTCAACCGGTAAGGACCGTCAGAGCCAGCAGCGCCCATCCGGCGACCATTGCCAGCCCGCCTAGAGGGGTGATTATTCCTAAACGCCGCTCCCCGCTCAGCACCAGTGCATACAGGCTGCCGGAAAACACCACGATCCCGGCCAGGAAGAGCAGGCCTGCTGCGACCGGCAGGCTGGACTCCGGCCAGCGCTCAACGGCATAGGCGGCCGCCAGCAGCGCCAGCGCATGGTACATCTGGTAGCGGACGGCAACTTCAAAGGTGTCGAGTCGATCGGGCGTCAGCCGGGCGCGCAGACCGTGCGCGCCGAATGCTCCCGCGGCGACGCCCAGCGCGCCAAACAGGCTGCCGAGGATGAAAAATGCTTCGCTCATGATCGCATCCCCTGTGATGAACGAGAAGAACGAGAAATCTTGCCGGCGCCTCGCTCAGCGGCTGCCATTGGTAGAAATCAGCGATTGGATCGGCGTGGGGAGGCGGATTCCGCCCTCATCCAGCGCCGCCTGCACTCTGGCAAGGCCGGCATCTTTCGCCAGCGTGATATCCATCAGGCGGGTATTGACCCAGTAATAGAGTTTGAAGTCGATCAAGTTCTCATGGTTGGCCTGAAAGACAACCTGAGGGGAGGGATCGGCGAGGACGCCTGGTATCTGCAAGACAGCGTTTTTGGCCGCCTCGCTGATCACCGTCAGATCGCTCCCCTTTTCTACTCCGGCTGAGATTTCGATCCGCTGGTGAGGCGCCCGGCTGTAGTTGATAATCGGATTGGTGATCACGTCTGCGTTCGGCAGGATGACCACACGGCCGTCCCAGGTGCGAATATCGGTCGTGCGCAGATCTACAGCCATCACCACCCCTGCATAACCACGCACTTCAATGACGTCTCCGGGTTGGAAAGGCTGCTGGATGAGCAGGATAATCCCTGAGACAAAATTTTTGCTCACATCCTGAAGGGCAAAGCCGATGGTAAAACCGACAATACCCAGACCCGTCAGGAAAGCTGTCAGGTTGAAGTTCAACTGCTGCAGGGCAGCCGTCAGCCCGAGGATGAACACCGTCCAGCGGGCGATCTTCGTCAGCATCAACACGGCCTGGGTGCTGGATTTACGCCGCAGTAGTGCACTGCGGACAGCCCTGCTGGCCAGCCCGGCGAGGTATATTCCCAGGGCAAAGATCACCAGTGCTGCGATCAAGTTGCTGAGGGCGGGCAAAAAGCGGGCAACCACTTCTTCCTGAAGCATCCGAAGCAGTTCAGCCAGAGCCTGTTGCAGTTCTTCGGTCATGATTCCTCTCCACTGGTTGAATCCCCTGCCGCAAATCATACCTTAAAGCCCATCCGCGCGCAAAAGCTGCATCTTATCGTGTGCACCGCTGCCCTGCTGGAGGCCGGATTTCAGGTACAATTTTCCCTATGCTCCCCGCCGTCTCCATCCTGATGCCCTGTTACAACGCAGCCGGTACCCTGGAAGAAGCACTGGAAAGCCTGTACAACCAGACTCTGTCAGACTTTGAGATCATCGCCGTTGACGATGGCTCGACTGACCAGACAGCAAACATTCTGCAGCGCTGGGCGGAACGCGACCGCAGGCTGCGTGTGCTTTCTTCCCCTCACCAGGGCATTATCGCAGCCCTGAACCTGGGGCTGGCGGCCTGCCGCGCCCCCTATGTGGCGCGCATGGATGCCGACGACCGTTCAATGCCAGAAAGGCTGGCCCTGCAGGTAGAATATTTAAACCAAAATCCAGAAACCGGTGTCGTTGGCTGCCTGGTGCGCGGCTTTCCCGCGGATCAGGTGCGCGAAGGGTTTCGAATTTACCTGGACTGGCTTAACTCACTGGTCAGCGGGGAAGATATCCGCAGAGAAATCTTTATCGAAAGCCCGCTGCCCCACCCCAGCGTCACATTCCGGAAAGAGCTGGTGCTGGGGGCAGGCGGCTATCAGGAACGTGGTTGGGCCGAAGATTATGACCTGTGGATGCGCCTGTATCTGCAGGGGGTAGGTTTCGCCAAAATCCCCACACATCTGCTGGAATGGCGCGAACATCCTCAGCGGCTGACGCGCTGCGATTCCCGCTACTCACTGGAAAATTTCCTGAGGGCGAAAGCCTATTACCTGGCCCGCGGCCCGCTGCGAGACAGGGATGCGGTCATCATCTGGGGTGCCGGAATGATGGGCCGCAGGCTGAGCAAACATCTGATACGGGAAGGCGCTCCGCTGGTCGCCTTTGTGGATATCGATCCCCGCAAGATCGGACACACCCGGCGCGGCAGGCCGGTAATCTCCCCTGACGACCTTCCGGGCTGGCTGCAGCAATACCAGAACCCGGTCGTGCTCGCTGCTGTCGGCGCCCGCGGGGCCAGAGCCCTTATCCGCCAGCAGCTCACCGCGCTGGGGCTGTGTGAAGGTAAAGATTGGTGGTGTGCAGCATAAAAAATCAAAATAAAAGAGAGGCAGGATCAAACCAATATGAAAATTCTTGTTACAGGTGGGGCCGGTTATATCGGTTCAGCAGCCGCTCAGATGCTGCTAAACGCCGGTCATCAGGTTACCGTGATCGATTCGCTGTCCAGCGGGCACATCGAAGCCGTACCCGGTGGGGCTCATTTTGTCCACGCTGACCTCGCCGACCGCAGCACCGTCGAGCGCGTCCTGTCTGAAGGATCGTTCGAGGCGATCATGCACTTTGCAGCTTCGATCGAAGCAGGCGAAAGCATGCGAGATCCGGGGAAATTCTTTCAAAACAACCTGTGCAACTCGCTGCAGCTCATCGAGCTGGGCGTCCGGCACGGCGTCCGGCGCTTCGTGCTTTCCTCCACCGCTGCGGTATACGACAGCAGTGACGAGCCCCTGACCGAAGACTCGAAGTTAGGCCCTAACAATGTATATGGTCACACAAAGCTGATGATCGAACAGGCCCTGGAATGGTACCGCCGCATTCACGGTCTGCACTTCGCCGCCCTGCGCTACTTCAACGCGGCCGGCGCCCTGCCCGACCGTGGTGAAGCCCACCAGCCTGAAACCCACCTGATTCCACTGGTCCTTCAAGTCCCTCTGGGGCTGCGCCCATCGGTCGCCATCTACGGCAGCGACTACCCTACTCCGGACGGCACCTGCATTCGCGACTACATCCATATCGAGGACCTGGTATCCGCGCATCTGCTGGTGCTGGATGCACTGGAGGAAAAAGATCGCCTGATTTACAATCTAGGAAACGGCGCCGGATATTCGGTGCTTGAGGTCATCGAGACTGCCCGCAAGGTAACCGGGCACCCGATACCAGCCGAAGAAAAACCGCGCCGCCCCGGTGATGCGCCTCGCCTGGTAGCGTCCTCTGCCCGTATCCGGGAGGAGCTGGGCTGGGTCCCACAGAAGCCTGATCTGGCGGAGATCATCCGCAGTGCCTGGGAATGGCACAGCACTCACCCCAACGGTTATGCATCCTGAGAGGGTGGCCCTGGAAATATGCAGATCCTTTATGATGGCTGGTCACTGAGCCGCGCACCGGGCAGTCTTGCGGGGCTGCACCTGCAGACCCTGCTTTCTCTGCTGCCGTCCGCCGTTGATGCGTACGTTGCTCTCCCCGCACCGGCGGCGGTCCGCCTGCCCGCAGCCATCCAGCAGAAGGTTCGCCCGGTATCCCCGTCGCCATCAGCCCATCTGGTCTGGCAGCAGCATATGCTGCCGGCCCTGGCCAGGGAGATGCAGGCGCAGTTAATCCACCTGCCTCACCCATCGCCAGCCCTTTTTTCCCCGGTTCCCGTGGTCGTCAGCCCGACAGGGATGAGCGCTGCAGCGAAACCGCGGCCGCGCGGGCTGTTCGAGCGCCTGCGAGACGCAATGGCTCAGGGGGGCATGGCGCGCGGAGCATGGCTGCTCTGGCCGGAGGACCTGCCATCCAGCGCAGCCGGCGTGCAGCGCCTGCCACCAGCCGTACACCCGGCCTTTCGCAGGTTGGACCAGGAGCCAATAGAAGTTAATGAACGACTCGAGCTGCCGGACACCTACATTTTCTATCATGGCCCCAGCCAGCCAGACGACCTGAGCAGGCTGCTGGGCGCCTGGAAATGGGCCGCTGCCCCCATCGGAGAGCAGTACCCGCTCTTGATCGCCGGCCTCGACCCGGTTTCTCCAGCCTCGTTCACCCGTCTGCTGGACAATTATGACCTGCAGGAGACCGTGCGCATGGTCAACCCGCAGTCGATCGAAGAGCTGTCTCAGCTTTACCAGGGTTGTGCAGCCTTCTTTTACCCTGCTCAAAGCGACCCGTGGGGTGAGATGCTGCGGGCGGCGCTGCTGTACGAAAAACCTGTCGTCGCCCTGGAAACGCCCCTGTCTGGTGCGCTGGTCGGCCCGGCAGGATATCTGGTGCCCTCTTCCAGCAACGTGGAACGCGGACTGGGCGCGGCTCTGATTACGGTAATTGTTGAAGAAAGCGTTGCCAGCGGACTGGCAGCTGCCGCCCGCCGCCAGCCAGCATCCTGGCGCCTGGATGATTTCCCCTTACAGCTTGAAGCCTGTTACCGGCAGATCATCGACAGCTCGAAGTAACAAAAAAACGCCTGGAGCCGGCGCTCCAGGTGTTTTTCGTGATCACAGGGCTTGCTAACGTTTGATAATCCGTCCGGCGAAAACGGCCAGGCCGATCCCGGCCAGAAGGAACAGGCCGCCGATTATCCCCAGCAGGGGTGATCGCCCGGTCCCTTCTGCAGCAGGCGACGACTGCTGGGCAGCGGTTTCCGAATTCGGCTGGGCGCCGAAATCCAGATACATTGTGCTGCCGGCTTCAAGTTCTAAGGTGTAGTTGGTGACGGTGGTCGGATTGTACCCGTCGGGTACGGCAACGCTGATCGTGTATTCACCCTCTGGGATTTCGCGGCAGGGGTACTCCAGGCTGGCTGTGGTTTCTTCAGTATACGCCTCGGCGCCGGTCCGGTCGCTGACGCTGACCTGGCCTCCAGGGATCGATACTTCTTCATCCTGACGGACCGAATCGCCGTTCTGGTCCAGGAAAAGCATAATACACAGCATCCCGGTACCTGGTTTCGGGGTTGGGGTTGGCAGGATGTTGGTAGGTGTGAGGGTAGGACCTGGAGTTACTGTGAGTTCCGCCGGTCCGGCTCTTCCAATTAGGAGCTGCTGCCCTTCGAGAATGTTGTCGCTGGTCAATTCGTTCAGCTCTCGCAAGGTCTCAACCGGTACACCGGTCAGCAGTGAAATGCTCAACAGCGTATCGTTGGCTTTAACAATATAGATGATGCGCCCATCGGGCATTGGAGTGGGCGTAAAAATTGGCACCTGCCTGGCAGGCGCAGCCTGGGCCCGGATCAACTGTCCGGAAAAGATCGAGAAAACCGGAACAACCAGGAACCCGGCCGCCAGCAGTCCAATAACAATCAGCAGATCATACAGTTTCTTTCGGGACATAGCAGCGCTGATTATACTTCATAAGAGGGGATTTGATCACAGGGCCGGCTCGTTCACCCGCCGGAACACACGCGAAAGGACCACAAAAGCCAGCAGGTTGACGAACAGGGTACCAATGACATTCCCTGAAATCGAGGGAAGAAGATCATACAGGGGAGCAGCGAACAGGGCGCCTACGCCGCGCCCCAGCGAAGTACCGGCGATAAAGAGGGCCATCATGCTGGCGCGTGCCGCGGGAAACACTTCGGTCATCACCGGGATGGAGCAAACCAACGTAAATTCATAGGTCAGATAATATAGAAAAAGCCCGATAAGAGCTCCGGTCAGCGACCGGCTGATCAAAGGAAGCGCCAGAACAGCCAGGCTGTTCACGGCCAGCCCAAGAACCAGGGAGCGCGACTTTCCCAAAAAATCCGACAGACCGCCGGCCAATACTTCTCCGCCCAGTTCCGAAAATCCGATCACAGCCGAGGCAGCCCCCAGGGCTGCTATTTGCAGCCCAAAAGAACTTTCCATCCACACGCCGAAAACCACGTTCACCACTTCGTTCCCGGCGTTAAACAGCAGGCCCAACAGCAGACCCGCCAGCGCCGGTGGATAGGCGGCAATCTTGCGCAGGTTTCCCAGCACAGGCTCGCGCTGGGCGTCCGGTTTTGGCTCGTCCCGCGGTACCAGCCAACTCAGCAGGAAGACAGCCGCAAGACCGCAGCCGGCCAGAAAGAGAAACGGGGCGCGCCAGTCCGCGCGTGCGATCAGAAATCCCATCACGGGGATGCCCGCGATGAAGGCCAGCGACCAGCCAAACTCTGTAAAAGCCAATGCCCGCCCGCGCCAGCGGTAGTCCACCCGGTCGCCAATATAAGCCTGCATGGAGGGGCTAAAAATGGAATTGCCCAGAACGGTTAACACCAGTGTGAGCACGAAAACCGGAAAAACCGGCCATACATAAACCAGGCCAGCTCCCAGGGTAAAGAAGGTCAGCCCCAGCAGCATCCCGGTTTTCCGCCCCCGCAGATCGGCGATGGTGGCCAGAAAGGGGCTGAAAAAACCCGTGGTCGAACGAATGGTCAGCGCGGTAGAAATGGCTGCCAGGTCCACCCCGAGCCCGCGGCTGAAGGCAGGCAAGAAGGGATAAACCATGCGCAGCATGGTGTTCAGCACCACCCGGGTCAGGACAAATGCAAGGATTTGAAGGAAAAGAGAGAATCTCAACGCTGTGATGCCTCACCGGCTGTCAGCCTGCCGCCGGTTCCCAGCTGATAAAACCAGCGGGCTGCCTGCCACACCGCCAGTAAAGCCAGAGCCAGCAGAGTCAGGAAAAACAACTGGATATTCAGAGCTTCCGACTGGAAAATGGGTGATTCCGGGTGCATCACGTTTTCTGTGGACTGCAGGGAAAAGATCAGTGCCAGGAAGAAGCCGGTGTTGGCGGCTGAAGACCAGGCCGGGGAATCCATCACTGCCAGCCCGGTTTGCAGAAGCAGCCCGGTGATCGAAAAAATGACCGCCAGCCGCCAGCGCGGTTCAGCCAGAAACAGCCCGTTCCAGTTGGTTTGCATAGCCCACAGTGATAGGGGGATATATGTTATCCAGAAGAACAGACCGGTGCGCCCCAATGCCTGTGACCACTGCTGAAGGTTGAGTCTGCGCAGGATGAGGCCGGCCGTTCCAGCCAGAGCAGCAGCCAGAAAGGCGGCCAGTGCGGCCCAAACCCAGACGCCGTGCAGATAAACCACACGCACGTTCGTGCCCAGGGTTTTCTCCGCCGGCCCCAGTGCGGTGAGCCCCGCCATAGCAGCCAGCAGTATTACAAACCAGACCAGCGGTGATTTTTTCACGGCATTATCTCCACGCAGACAAAAGTTCTCCGTTTACCCGGACACAGGTCTGCAGCGCAGTTCCCCCTGCACATGCTTAAAGAAAAAACTGCCGGAATTCTATCACAGGCACAGGGCACCCGGCCGGCAGGTGTCTGTCTTCCGGCAGCAGCTGCAGTTCACTCAGGAAAAGACGGAGAAAAAGTGCTCAAAGAAGCGATCCGGGTCAACATCGACAGCGATCTCATGGCGTTTGCCAAACGCTCCGGGCAGCCAGTATGTCTTTCCCCGGATTGCCCCATCTTCAAGTTCTACGATAATTGTCCCGCGCTCGAATTGGCAGATCTGGTCGTCAAACAGAGTCGCTGCAGCCAGTGGATCGTGGAACGTGATGCCGCCCCAGTCCTTGCACCAGCTCTCAGCAAAATCCAGGACGGGTTTCAGTAAGTCAGCCCGGAATTTTTCGCGCACCTGGTCGGCGCTCATGTATACATGCCGGGTGACATTCAAACCAATCGAACGGTGTACAGCGACCTCCGCCTGGTAGACGATCGCCGTTGCATACGCATCGCCCACTGCGTTCCATTCCAGGGCGGAACCCACCCCATAATATCCGGCCATCATCGTCAGGCTCTTCAGTAAAGCCGGTACTTCGGGGTCGACAGCGAACAGCAAACCGAGATTGGTAAGCGGCCCGATGCTGATTAATTCGATCTCGCCCGGGTTTTCCCGGATGGTGCGGCTCATGAACTGGATCGCGGGCAGAGCGTTACTCGCATCGAAGGTGTCGTGGGGCCAGCGGTCGAGAGCGGCGGCCTGCTGGGCGATTGGCTGTTTCTGCAGGCCCATGAGCGGTTTTTCCGCTCCCGGGAAAATGGGAATATCCCTCCCGGCAGCCTTGCACAGTACACTCGCCAGCTCGGCACGCAGGTTCGCCTCGCCAGTTACCGTGGTAATTCCGAGCAGTTCACAATCCGGATTTGCCAGCAGGTAAGCGAGGCAAACAGCATCATCGACATCCGTCCCAATATCGGTATCAAGAAGGACTTTCTTTTTAGCCATTTTTACCCCTTCAGCGGCTTCATTTGCAGTATGGGTAAGAATTTTGGGAAGTATACTCCAAATTTTAACTGGCTTCTGTTTTTTTCACAGGATCAACTGAACCAGATTTTCCTCATCACAATTTCTTAGAATAATATATACAGCCCTTCCTTACTTTCAGGAAGGGCTGTGGAAACTAAATTTTCAGATGCGCACCAGGAGTTGACAGGGATTTATAGGACCAGTCACGGCACCATTAAACACTTCACCGTATCGACGGGCGCGTCGACCGATGATTTTCCCAATCCATCAATGCATCCCACCTTGATCCGTGTTGTAGAACTTTGAGTGGCAAAGATACAACTACGAGGCAGCCTGAACCGGTTTGCGTTCCAGGATCTGAGCGAAATTTGTGGATCTGAGCTTTTCGACCAGATCGGCCTGGGCTTCACACCAGATCGGGCGCATCGGGCAGTCATCGTCAAATGAGCAGTCGCCGTTCCCTGCCACACACTCATTGATGTAGATCGGGCCGTCGATCGCCTCGACGACTTCGAGCAGGGAAATCTCTTCCGGAGACCGGGCCAGTGAAACACCGCCGCGCGCGCCGCGCGAGGTTTGCAGCAGGCCGGCTACGGAAAGCTGCGAAACGATCTTTGCCAGAAAAGATGGGGGTATTTTCTGTTCCTGGGCAATCTGACTTGTGGCTGCACGCTGCTCGGTTCCCAGCTTTGCCAGGTACAGTACGGCGCGCACTGCGTAATCAGCTTGTCTTGTAATTTGCATGGACTAAGAACTCCCTTTCGGTCTTGCTTACGTATAAGAGCGATCATGCATATTTTAGAGTTACATTAGCCAATTCACAAGTGACTAAGGTCATCGCTCAGGGATGACGGTCATCTATTGAAGATGACAACCGTCCTTATTCCATGACAAATATATTAGACTGACCAACTTTTTGTTGCGCTGAGGAGCGTAAAAACCTGAGACCGCCTGGACAGCGTATCAGAAGGGGTATAATGGGGCGAATTTACTCTCGAGTCAGTGAAGAAAATGATGCCCGAATCATCACCCCCTGTATGCAATTACGAAGGATCGGATTACCAGGAAACATTTTGGGACCGGGGAGAGCGCGCCTATGAAGATCAGGTGGAAGCCATTGCCCTGAGGCGTTTGCTGCCACCCGGTGGAAAGCTCCTGTTAGAAGTCGGAGCCGGCGCCGGCCGCAACACCCCACGCTATGCCGGATTTGAGCAGATCGTCCTGCTGGATTATTCACGCACTCAGCTGCAGAAAGCACAGCAGCGGCTGGGTACCGACCGGCGATATATCTATGTCGCAGCCGATGTCTACCGGCTTCCGTTTGTGCCCGGCCTTTTCCCTGCGGCAACCATGATCCGGACTCTGCACCACATGGCCGACGCTCCTCTGGCGATTGCACAAATTCGTCAGGCCTTACAGCCCGGTGCAATTTTTATCCTTGAGTATGCCAATAAACGCAATCTGAAAGCAATCCTGCGTTATCTTTTGAGGCGCCAGTCATGGAGTCCGTTTACGCCAGAGCCGGTGGAGTTTGTCGAGTTGAACTTTGATTTCCACCCGCGCGCAGTCAGCACCTGGCTCAGAGAACAGGATTTCGTCATTGAGCGCCAGCTGACCGTCTCTCATTTCCGCATCAATCTATTAAAGAAACTGATCCCCCTGCAGCTTCTGGTAAATATGGATGCCCTGGCGCAGTTAACAGGCAGCTGGTGGCAGCTTACCCCGCAGGTGTTTGTGCGCTCCCGGGCGGAAGGCGGGCCTCAGCCTGCTGAACCGGGAAGCTTCTTCCGCTGCCCTGCCTGCCATTACAGCCCGCTGCAAAGAGGCGAAACCTCGCTGGACTGCCCCGGATGCGGCCGGCGCTGGGGGGTCCAGGATGGCATTTACGATTTTCGCAAACCGATGGGAACGTAATTACAGGAGCACCCGGGCTTATCCCGGGTGTTCTTCTTTTACCTTCTCTACAATCCAGAAATGAGACAGGCCCAGCGCTCGCAGCGGTGTTTTTTCCATGCCCTGGAGAACACCCCGGAGCAGCCGTCCCAGTGCCGGGCGCCGGTGGATAATATTGTCATAGGCGCCGAAGATCACCGTACGGTAGACGATGCGCACTGGCAGCCCGGCAAATAATTTTTCCAGGTCCCGGCGGGAGTAAACGCGTACATGCGGCGCCAGGCGGTCCCGAATACGGCGAGGCAGGTAATTCACCAGGGGGATGTTGCCGAAGCGGTAATTCCCGCGCCAGTAGATCCCGTGCGTTTCAAATGGATACCCCCGGTTTGGCACGAAGAGAATAATGCGACCTCCCGGCCGCAAACTGCGCACCATTTCCAGCACGGCCTGCCGGTCATCCTGAACGTGTTCGAGCACCTCATGGCTGAGAATCACGTCAAAAGAGGCCTGCGGAAACGGAAGCGCTTCGCCCGCCGCAGAAACAACCCGCACCCCCGGCTGATCTGCATTGTGAATCCTGGCCTGGCGTGCACGATCAAACTCGTACTCCAGCCCGATCACCTGGCTGGCAAATGGAGCCAGGTGCTCCACATACATCCCAACCCCACAGCCGTTCTCCAGAACACGCCCGCGGATCCGTTCACCGGCCCCGTCGAGGATCATCTTCAGGCGCCTCTCCTGTCCGGCGCGCCACACATAGGACGGCTCGCCGCGCAGAGCCGCTTTCTCCAGATCACGCTCCTGGCTTAATTCCATGGCTGCGCTTCGCTCGGCATTCATCTTCCAACGACCTGCATCATGCTGCCCTTAATACCAGTATCCGGATGGCCTTTGCGCGCTGTGAATGGCAATGGTGCCAAACATCAGGCGCCGGTATGCAACCTGGCGAAAACCGGCAGCGATCAGACGCGCGGCAAGCTGCTCGGGCTCCAGAAAATGTTCCGTCGAATCGGGAAGGTATTCATAGGCATCGGCCTGTCCCGCGATCAGGCTGCCCAGCGCCGGGATGACCCGGTGCATGTGGAAGCGAATCAACGGGGCCAGCGGTGATGCCGGCGGCGGGGTGGTGTCGAGAATGACAATTTTCCCGCCTGGTTTCAGTATGCGGTACTGTTCGTTGAGCGCCCGGCGGACATCCGCCACGTTGCGCATCAAAAAGCCCGAAACCACGGCATCGAAATGTTCAGACGGGAAAGGCAGGTTCAATGCGTCGGCTGCGGTCCACTGCAGGGTAGACCGTTCGGGCTTTGCCTTTCCAATGCGCATCATTTCAAGGGTAAAGTCAGCGGCTACCGTTTGAACGGACGGCACCTGACACAGCGCTTCATATGCGAGGTCACCGGTGCCGGTGCCCAGATCCAGCAGCAGCCCGCCCTCCGGCAGGTCCGCCAGTTGAATAACCATCTTTCGCCAGCGCAGATCCTGCCCGGCCGTCATCAGCCGGTTCATCAGGTCATAATGCCTGGCAATTCGGGTAAACATCGATTGTACATACTGCGACCGTTCAGTGCCGGTCAGATTGGTCATTGCGGTCTTCCTTATGTTATTCAGTTTGAAACGACGCCGTGCGCCAGCCTGGCATCTTCTCTCTGAGCCACCCGCTTCCCTTCATCTACGTTAACCCGGTTGAGCACCAATCCACCGATAAAGAACAGGGCGATCAGGCTGAGGATGGCCGGGCGACTGCTGCCGAACAGCGTGCCGGCAGCAGCGAACAACAGCGGCCCCATAATAGCCGAGAATTTCTCCATGACAGAAAAGAAACCAAAAAACTCACCGCTCTTCGCCGCCGGAGACATGGCCGCGTACAGGCTGCGGCTCAGGGCCTGGCTGCCTCCCTGGACAATCGCCACCATCCAGGCCAGGTACCAGTATTCAATGACAGAATCCAGAAAGAAACCCCAGGTGGCGATGACAGCATATATGACCAGGGCCAGCAGGATGCTGCGCTTCGTGTCAAAGACTTCCACCAGCCCGGAGAACAGCGGGCGTCCCAGCAGATAAGCAAAGCCCAGCCCAACCAGTTCGATAACGACAATGGAAGCGATGATCAGGCCCAGGTTGCTGCGGCGCGCAGCCGGGAGGACTTCAACACCACCCACGCGCATCACAGTACCTGCGCTCGCCGGGTTTTTCTCGCCGGTATTCACCAGGCTGAGCACATGTGATCCCGGTTCGCCTGCCTGTATAGCGGTTCGCAGTTCAAAGCGCTCGGTGGGCTGGTAAGCATCGATCACCACCGGCTCCCCTGAATCATTCAGCAGCGGTTCGCCATCCAGTTCTACAGCCCAGATTCCGTGAACCGGTCCCCGTGCATAGATCAGCTCCACACGCTGGCCATTAAAGGGAAAATCAAAGCGAGCGCCGGCTTCGTCCGTCTGCCGGTAAGACAGGTCTGCGTCGCTGCCGACCATCTGTGAAGGCACCGAAAAAGCGGTCCATTCGCCGGTGTAGCTGTACAGCGGCTCTTCCATGCTGTGGAACCCCTCTCCTCCTGCTGTGGACGTTCCAGTGAACGGTGCAGGTCGAGCCCCGATAATATCCGCCGGGAGGAAGCGCGAGCCGAGGATCCCCAGCAGCGGCAGCACGATCAAATTGAAGAGAATAAAGGCCAGGAAAAATGGACGACGTGCGTTCCCCTTCTGGGGCAGGCGGCCGAATATCAAACTGTACGGGATGCCCACAAACTGCACCAGCAGCAGGGCAAGGATGAGCTCCACACTATCAAATCCGAGTTCGGCTCCGTAAATGGCCGCGATGCTGATGATGGTGCCAATCCCATCGTTATAGATCAGGAAAGCCACCAGGTATTTAAACAGCTCACGATACTGGCGAATATCGGCGAACGTCTCGCGCAGGCGTCGAAAGGAGGCTGCAATCACACCTTCATTTAACATGTGCTGCGCACCTGCAGCCGGTGGCTCGGGGACATACCGGAACAGCGGGATCGAAAAGACTGCCCACCAGATTGCTACGCTCAGAAAAGAAAGGCGCGCCCCCCAGGTGCCAGGCAGCAGCTGGATCATGACGATGTTGACGGCCAGCAGCAGCCCGCCCCCCAGGTAGCCGATCGCAAACCCGCGCGCCGATACCCGGTCCTGGTCCTCTTCACTTGCTACGTGCGGCAGCAGGGAATCGTAAAAAACATTGGCGCCGTTGAATCCAATGCGGCCGATCACCGCCAGGATGGAGGCCAGCACCCAGTCTCCCGATTCCACCAGCACCAGCAAGGCGGTTGCGATGATGCCAATTCCTGCGAAGATGGAAAGGAAGCGCTTCTTGCCCCGCATAACATCTGCAATCGTCCCCAAAATGGGGGAGAGGATCGCGATGACGAACAGCGAGACACTCAGTCCCAGGCTCCAGTACGTGGTAGCCCGGGTTGCGCTGGGCAGCGTTGATCCCGCCACCTGACTGAAATAAACGGGGAGTACGGCCGCCAGTATGGTGGTTGCAAACGCCGAATTGGCCCAATCGTACATGGTCCAGGCCCAAATGCGCCGTTTATACTCCTGCTCTGTCAGATTGGCTAAAGGGCCAAAACCAGCGCTGGCATTCATCACAGTCATGGGTTCGCCTCGCTCATAGAAAATGTAGGTTGCGGGGTTGGTATGGCTTTTCCCCTGGCAGGCTGCATCTCATGCGGCAGTATTCAGAAGGTATGGAGTTGTCACCGTTCTATAAGAACGCCATTATAGTCGAAGATAGCTGTGATTGTTAATAATGGCTCATTTTTCTTAAGCTATGAATTGACGCACTACCCTGCGCATGCTATCATTTAAGTAAGACTTATTTTAATAACCGCATCTTCTGACTCGCGGAGCTCACAGCGTTTTCATCTTCTGCCAGAGATCCAGCAGCAATTATCTTTCATTTTTTCTTTTTTTCGGATGATCTACGGCAGAAGAACGGCAGCCTGAGAGCACGGGGCTGCCAGTCGTGAGCGCAGCTTTATTTGCGCTCTTTCATTTTCTTCCGTAGGTTGGAGTATCTTAACATGAGTATTGAATTTATTTTTCGTTTGATCGGAATGGTTGTCTTTGCTGTTCTTGGGGTTTATTGGGGGATCTCCTTAGGCAAGCTGACATCTGGTGCTCAAGATCTGTACGCAGTCATTCTGGGACTTGTTGGCGCATTAATCGGGTTGATACTGACACCCTTTATTACCACCCGCCCGGCACGCCAGCTTCGCTCCATCCTGGCAAGGGTTTCCGCTCAAACCCTGGTCGCCGGTCTGATCGGCCTGCTGGCCGGACTCACTTTTGCGGCCCTGCTCTCCTTTCCCCTTTCTCTTCTACCGGATCCCTTCGGAAAAATCTTCCCCTTTCTAGGGGTGCTCGTGTTCGGCTATTTTGGCGTGATGGTCTTTGTCATGCGCCAGAACGACATCTTCAACATATTGCAGGCGCCATTTGCCGGGCGCTTCAACCACGAAGGGAACGTCTCGGGTGCCAGCGAACAGGACGCCCGGGCGACGCGCACGATTCTCCTGGATACCAGCGTCATCATTGACGGCCGAATAGCGGATATCGCCCGCACCGGTTTCCTGGCAGGCACACTGCTCATTCCACGCTTTGTCCTCAACGAACTCCAGTATATTGCCGATTCCCCCGACAATTTACGCCGGCAGCGCGGCCGGCGCGGCATGGAAGTTTTATCGCAGCTTCAAAAAGAAACCAGCGTGCCGGTGCGCATCAGCGATATCGATGTGGAGGGCGTGCGAGAGGTCGATGATAAGCTGGTTGTCCTGGCGCGCCAGCTCCGCTGCCCGATCCTGACAAACGACTACAACCTTAACCGTGTTGCCGAACTGCAGGGTGTTGCCGTACTCAATGTGAACGAACTTGCCAATGCGGTGAAGTCTGTGGTGCTGCCCGGCGAATCGCTAATGGTGAACATTATTCAAGAAGGCCGCGAAGCCGGGCAGGGGGTAGGCTACCTGGATGATGGCACGATGGTGGTTGTAGAGGACGGCCGCGTGCGCTTAAATACGCAGACCGAAGTCATGGTGACCAAGGTGCTGCAGACTGCCGCCGGGCGCATGATCTTTGCCCGCATTGAAGACAACGGAAAAAGCAGCAACTGATCCCTCACCGAATGGAAGACGATGAAAGAATGGATCTCTGGCCGGAATCCGGCTGCTGAGGTATTGCGCGCCGGCAGGCGTCAGGTTTTCCGCGCCAGGGTTGCCCAGGGCGTCCAGGAAAAGGGTCGCATCAGCGAAATCCTGCGGCTGCTTAAAAGCCGTAAAGTGCCCGTGGAACAGGTCCAGCGAAGACAGCTCGACTCACTGGGCGAAGGGCACCAGGGGATAGCCCTGGAAACCAGCGCCTATCCCTACAGCAGCCTGCCCGATATTCTGGAACTGGCAGAAAAGCGCAGCGAACCGGCGTTTATCTTGATCCTGGACACCCTGCAGGATCCTCAAAACCTCGGTTCTCTGCTGCGCACCGCCGAAATCGTGGGGATCCACGGGGTGCTGCTTCCATTCCGGCGAACGGCCACCATCACCCCGGCGGTGGTCAGCGCATCCTCCGGCGCCAGTGAGCACCTGCTGGTTGCACAAACCAATTTAGCCCAGTCGATCGAGTTGTTAAAGGAAAGGAACATCTGGATCGCCGGTCTGGAAGGGCGTCCGGATGGTCAGCCCGGGAAGGTCGAAGTATATACCCCGGGGCAGATCCGGCTGGACGGCCCACTGGCTCTGGTTGTCGGCAATGAAGGGGAGGGTATGCGCCCTCTGGTGCGTGATTCGTGTGATTTCCTCCTGCAGCTCCCCATGCGAGGCCAGATCGACTCGTTCAATGCAGCCGTCGCCGGCTCCATTGCCCTTTACCTGGCCTGGCAGGCGCGCGGCTTTGTGGGGGCCCGTCTTTAAGCTCGCAGGGGACATCTTTTGAACATAAAACTATTGACGGTTCCCGGGTTTCCTGTTAGACTCCAGCCCCGCTGGAACAGGCATCAAGCGATATTATATAAATTACCAGAGAAATTTTTCCTGTTCCCTTGCTCAGGCGTAAGGCCTCTGGTATAATGCGCTTCGCTTTACGGCAGGACATGCCGCAGTGCTTTAATAATCCGCGCCGACGTAGCTCAATCGGCAGAGCAACCGCCTTGTAAGTGGTAGGTTATGGGTTCGATTCCCATCGTCGGCTTGCACCAGAACATCGTTGATGGTTGGCGATCAGGGTTGTGCACAGCGTATAACCCTGGTCTCGAACCGGCAACGAGGCAGCAATCAAAGCACTGTGCGGTGCTGGTGAAAGTTTTCCAAGTTAATATGGGCGGTTACCCAAGTGGCCAACGGGGACTGACTGTAAATCAGTTGGCAGAAGCCTTCGGAGGTTCGAATCCTTCACCGCCCACCTGGACCTGCGAGCCAATCAGAGATTAAATCCCCTGGTTAGCTGCAGCCCTGTAACGAAAAGCCCTCATAGCTCAGTCGGTAGAGCACGTTCTTGGTAAGAACGGGGTCATGGGTTCAAATCCCATTGAGGGCTCTATCGTTGCCGGAGTTTACCTTATCAAGGAGAAGGAATACTTATGGCCAAGCAAAAGTACGATCGCAGCAAGCCGCATATGAATGTGGGCACGATGGGGCACATTGACCACGGCAAGACCACTTTGACGGCGGCGATCACCAAGTACTGCGCGCTGCGCGGGTACGGCGAGTTTCACGCCTTC
>JAAYXE010000162.1 GCA_012516075.1 Chloroflexota bacterium
AAATTCCGCCCCGCGGTGCGAGGCGGTAGGCGGCCGCGGCCTCCCAGAGCAGCAGCCCGCCCATCACCACCAGGGCCACCACCACGCCAAACGGCTGGACCAGCGCCAGGATCAGGGCCGCGGCCGCCGTGAGGAAGGCTTCACGGAAACCAGACCGGCCGCCCCGCGGCGCCAGCAGCCACAGCAGCAGCGCCATCCCCAGCGGGAAATGCGGGTTGGCAAACGCAGAGAGGAAGGGGTAAGCCTCGGCCACCCAGAAATCGGAGGTAAATAGACCAGCGGCCGCAGCCAGCCAGCCCAATCCAGACCCCAGGGCCGCCAGGGCGAAGGCCAGGCGGGCGGCAGGGGCGTCCTCGAACCCGGAGCGAAAGAAATGCGCCAGCGAAACCAGCAGCACCGCCGCGCCGGCCAGGCGCGCCAGGTGGAAGCAGACGACCAGCGGCAGCCCCACGATGCGGGCCATGTGTCCTAAGAATAGATAATAAAGGAAGAGATAAGTCCCCTTGCCGGGCTCGGCCGTGTAAGGCAGTGTGAAGCGCCACGATCCCCGGTAGCCCTGCTGCATTTTCGCCAGGTAGGTGTTGCCGTCCACCGGATTCAAAAGAAATCCGCCGAAGACGTGCTCAGGCCCGGCTGCCGCAGCAGCGTACAGATACGGTATCAGGACGAGGGTAAAACTCAGCAGGGAAATGAGCAGATAAAAGCCCGGTTTGCGCCTCAGCATGTCCCGTATTTTAACGGCGATCAACACCCGGCACTTGCTGCATTGACAAAAGTGAAAGTCACAGGATTGAAACGCAGCGGCAATTTCCCTTGTCTAGATATCGAACCGCCTCTATAATTTTATCAATGAGCCAGGTCTTTAAACTTTACCGCTTACAGCAAACCGACAGCCAGATCGACCGCGCCCGCCAGCGTCTGAAAGAGATCGCCATTGCGCTGGCCGCCGACGAGGCCGTGAAGCAGGCCCGGGCCACCTTCGCCACCGCCGAGCAGGAGCTGAGCGCGGCGCAGAAAGCGCTGCGCCGGGCCGAAGAGAACCTGCGCGATCAGAACCTGAAGATCGAGCAGAGCGAAGCCACCCTGTACGGCGGCCGGGTGCGCAATCCAAAGGAGCTTCAGGACCTGCAGAACGAAGTCGCGGCGCTCAAACGCTACCGCAGCGTGCTCGAAGACCGCCAGCTCGAAGAGATGATCGCCCTGGAAGAGGCGGAAGCCCGCCACCTCGCCGCCAGAGAAGAACTGGAGCGGGTGGAAGCGGACTTCGCAGAGCGGAACAAAGCCCTCACCAGCGAACAGAAGAACCTGGAAAACGAGCTTGCCCGCCTGAACGGCGAGCGCCAGGCCACACAGGCCTCCATCCCGGCTGAGGACCTGCAGCTCTACGAACAGCTCCGCCGGCAGCGCAGCGGGGTGGCCGTGGCCCGCATTACCGACAGGGCCTGCTCGGCCTGTGGGACCACGCTCTCAGCGTCTCTTCTGCACGCCGCTCGTTCCCCCAGTCAGATCACCCGCTGCGACGGCTGCGGGCGGATCCTTTACAGCGGGTAGAAGATGCTCCGCCTGCTGGGTTCCCTGGAACTGGACGCCCGGTCCTTTCTCCTCGGCCTGGTCAGCGGCCTCCTGCTGTTCTGGCTGCTAAGTAAGTTCAGGCCGCTGCTTGCAGACGGCATTGCCGCGCTGCGCAGGCGCGTGCAGGCCGCCCGGCGCGAGATGATGGCCGGCGTCGAAGCCCGCTGGGCCGGCGAGATCATCCGTCTGGCACAGGGCTGGCACCTGGCTGCTCCCCTGTTTTCTCTGGAAGAAATTCTGATCCCACCCCGCCTGCTGGCACCCCCCGCCGCTGTCGAACCCGGGCTGCCCGAACCCAACCGGGACATCAGCGAGCAGGTGCTGCCATACCTGCCCGACTGGCCCGAGCTGGCAGCCGTGTACCGTTACCCGACCATCACGCTGGCTGAAGCGCTCAGCGGAGGGGCGCACCTGGCCCTCACCGGCCGGCCCGGCAGCGGTAAATCGGTGACCCTGGCACACCTGGCCCTGCTGGTCGCCCGTAAAGACCCTCAGGCCGGAGACCTGGCCGGGCACACCCCGTTCCTGCTGCACGCCGCTGATCTGCCCCTGCCCCGCGATACGGATAACCTGCTCGACCCGCTGGTGCGTGCCCTGCAGCATTATGCCAGTTCTCTCACTGCCTCGCGCCTGCCGCGCTTCGTCGAATCCACGCTGGCGCACGGCCAGGCCCTGCTCCTCCTCGACGGGCTGGACGAACTGCCGGGCGAGCAGGTGGAAGTCGTGGTGCAGTATCTGGGAGAAGTGCTGCAGCAGTACCCGCAGGTGCGCTGTGCGGCGGCCGGGTCTGCGCGCTGTCTGGACGGGTTGACCGCCCTGGGGTTCATCCCGGTCGCCGTGGCGGCCTGGACGCGGGAACAGCAGCGCAGCCTGGTGCTGCGCTGGGGTGAGCTGTGGGCGAAGTATATCGAAACGCCGCCGGTAGACCCGGCGGTGATCACCGGCTGGCTGGTCAACGACCCGATCCTGCTGCCGCCCCTGGATCTGACACTGAAAGTGTGGGGCGCCTTCGCCGGCGACCTGCCCGGCCCCGCCGGGCGAGACGGCCTGCAGGCCTGGGTGCGCCGCCTGTGCTGTGCGCAGCAGGCGGATGACCAGACAGAGGCCCGCCGCACGAAGCTGCAGGCCCTGGCCTTACAGAGCGTGCTGGCCCGGCGCCCGGTGTTCACCCGCAGGGAAGCTGAACAGGGCCTGATCCAGGCTTCCGGCAGCACGGCTGAAGAGCCAACCAGGGCGCAGGATCCCGCTGTGGAGGCGGAGAGCCAGACCCTGGAGACATCACAGGAACTGACGCCCTCCCAGCGCGAGCTGCGGACCCTGGTGGAAAGCGGTCTGCTGGTGAAGCGCAGCGGCGGGCGATTGAGCTTTGCCCACCCGGTTCTGGCCGGCTTCCTGGCTGGCGAGGCGCTGGGCGCCCTGCACACCGCGCCGGCTGAGGCGGTCGAAGCGCTCTTTGCCCAGGCGGAGTGGAGCGGGAAAGACCTGGGCCTGATGTATATGCCCCCTGAAATGCTGCCGCAGCACTGCATGCAGAAGCTGCTCGCCGGCGTCGATCAGGATCCGCTGCAGGCCGGGCTGTTCAGCGCGGCGCGCTGGCTGCCCGAAGCGCCCGAAAACGCCCCCTGGAAGGCGCCGGTCATGCGCCGTCTGGCCGCCTGTCTGCAGGACGAAACCCTGCCCGAAGGCACGCGCGCCCGGGCGCTGGCTGCCCTGGCTGGCTCTCGCAGCAGCGGGGGCGACCTGCTGCTGCGGCGGTCCCTGAACGGCGGCTCGGACGTGCTGCGGCGGCTCGCCCTGCTCGGCTGCGGCGCGCTTCAGGACAGCCAGGCGGTTGAGGGTGCGGTCAGAGTGCTGGGTGAACCGGGCGTGCTGCTGCGCCAGGCCGCCTGCCTGGCTCTGGCGGCCATCGGGAATAAGCCCGCCCTGGAAGCCGTCGCTTCGGCCCTGCTGCACGGCGACGACGAGCTCAAGCGGGCTGCAGCGCAGGCCCTGGCGAACCATCCGGAAGAAGGCCACCCGGCCCTGATCGAAGGCAGCACCCTGGAGGATGTGCTCGTGCGGCGCGCGGTGATCACCGGCCTGCAGCGCTTGGGCGAACCCTGGGCCGTCGAGCAGTTGAAAAAGATTCAGTTAGAAGACGAACAGTGGCTGGTGAAGAACGCCGCCGATCAGGCGCTGGAAGAAATGGACAAAGCCAATCCGCGCATCCCCAGGCCGCTGCCGGCGCTGGAGAACACGCCCTGGGTCATCCAGTGGGCCGGTGAAAAAGGGATCGGCGTGGTGCCCGGCAGACCGGCCTACAACCTGGTTTGCAGCGCCGCAAAGGAAGGCAGCCGCACCCAGCGCCTGGCGGCGATGCGCTATCTTGCACTGCACGGCGAGGAGGACGCCGCCGGGCTGCTGCTGGATGTCTACCGGCAGGAGCGCGGTGAGCTGAGCGAAGCCGCCCTGCAGGCGCTGTGGATCCTCTCAGGCCGCGGGTTTAACCTCTCCCCCAATTAACCTTAACTAACCCTGCAGCAAAGACTGTGCCCCATCGATCCAGACCTCCGTACCGCTGATGTGTTTTGCATGGCCGGAAGCCAGGAAGAGCGCCAGCCGGGCGACGTCTTCCGCCGCTCCCGGTTCTCCATCCGTCAGGGGGATCGATCCCTCGGGGAACTCCACCGGCTCGCGCGCCTCTTCCACGCCGCGGGTGCGCGTGCTGTCGTCGATGTTGGTCTCGATCGCTCCCGGGCAGATCACATTGACCCGGATGCGGTAGCGGGCCAGCTCCAGCGCCATCATTTTGGCGAAAGCCACCTGAGCGGCTTTCGAGCACGAGTAAGCCGTGGCGCCGGTGTTGCTGAAAATGCGCGTGCCGTTGACCGAGGAGGTGATGATCACCGAGCCGCCCTGCACCTTGAGATACGGCAGGGCGTACTTCACGGTCAGGAACGTCCCCGTCAGGTTGACGCGCAGCGTCTGTTCCCATTCTTCCAGCGGCAGGTCTTCAATGGGCGCCCACAGGCCGTTGATGCCCGCGTTGGCGAAGACGATATCCAGCCGCCCCCAGCGGTCGGTGAGCTGCTGCACGGCTTTCTGCAGTTCCAGAGGCTGAGAGACGTCTGCCACCAGGACCATACAATCCCCTCCGGCAGATCCAATCTCCCGGCCCACCTGCTGCAGCTCGTCTTCCTTACGCCCCAGCAGGCCAACCTGAGCGCCTTCAGCAGCCATCAACAGGGCCGAGGCTTTGCCAATCCCCGATCCGGCTCCCGTAATCAGAGCAACCTTTCCTTTTAGCTGCATCCGTCCTCCAGTATGGCTACCGTTCTGTCCGGCGGTTCAGGCGCCAGACCTCGGCGGTCAGCACGGTGGCGAAAGCGGTCCAGAGCTGGTAGGGGACCAGCAGAGCTGCGGCTCGCCGGTCTATGCGCAAAAAGCGGCGCACCGTTTCGAAGATCATGGCGTTGAGCACCAGGATCTCAACCAGTGCAGCGCCCACGCTGCGAAATCCGAAGAAGATGATGCTCCACAGCAGGTTGAAGACGAGCTGCAGCCCGTAGACCGTCAGTGCCTGGCGCGCCTGTGGATCTTCCACGGCGAAATCGGCGGGGGCCAGGCGCTCGGGCAGGGCCCGGTTTTTGGCCTGGCCCTTCTGCCAGACGATCCAGGATGCCAGGCCCATCAGCGCATAGAGCGTGGTCCACACCGGAGCGAAGACCTGCGAGGGCGGGTTCCAGGAAGGCTTGCGCAGGCGCCGGTACCAGGTCGAAACGGACGAAGCAGTAGCCGCTGCCCCCACCAGGCCAAAAATCTGCGGGATGAGCAGGGCTGCGATCAGTGCAATCCAGTTCTTTTTCATACAGGCTCCTCATCCTCGAAACGGTCCCAACCTTTTTTGCGGATTTCTTCCTCCAGGCTGTTGATATCCAGCGCCCCGGCATCGTCCAGGGCGCGGCGCGCCTCACCGGCCTGGGGTTCACCGGCCTGAACGATCACCAGGATGCCGCCGCGGCGCACGCCTTCAGCATACATGGCGGCGTCATCTTTGGGGATATTCAGCGCCGTCATGGCACCCAGGATGCCGCCGACAGCCGCCCCCACCCCGGCGCCTCCGGCCCCAATGCCAAGCGCGGCCGCCAGCGACCCGGCTGCGATCGCCGGCCCCAGGCCGGGGATGGCAATCGCGCCTACACCGGCCAGCAGCCCGATCAGTCCGCCCGCTGCGCCGCCCAGCAGCGCTCCGGCCCCTGAGCTCTCGGCCACATCTTTTGCTTCGGTTTTCTCGGCATAAATGTTGGTGGGGATGACCCTGTTGCGCGCCAGCACACTGATCTGCTCCCGGCTGATGCCGGCCTGTTCCAGGACACGCACGGCCTGATCCGCCTTTTCATGGCTGTCAAATAAACCCACTACGTTTTGTGTCATTCTCTCTCCTTCAACCGGATGTCGTCCGGGTGATATCTGCCGCGCCGGAACCGCTCAGAATGAGGCGCGCGGTGTGCCCCTGCCCTTCCCGGGCATGCACGATCACCAGGATGCCGCCGCGGCGCAGACCTTCGGCATAAAACTGGGTCTCGTCCTCGTCGATGTTGAGGCTGGACAGCACGCCGAGCAGACCCCCTGCAGTGGCGCCAGCTGCTGCCCCCGCAGCCGCGCCTCCCAGCACAGATGCCAGCGTGCCCACAGCCAGCACCGGGCCGATCCCGGGGATGGCGATGGCTCCGACGCCGACCAGCAGCCCGGTCAGGCCGCCAACAATGCTGCCGCCCAGGGCGCCTGCCCCGGCCGTCTCGCCCACCCCGGAAGCGGTGACGGATTTCTCGATGATCTGTGCTCCGGTGAAGCCGCGTCCGGCAGCCTCCAGGGTCTCGCGAGCGGTCGTCTGGCGGGCCAGCACGCTGATTTCATCGCTGAAACCGGCCTCCTCCAGGGATTTCACCGCCCGGTCCGCATCTTCCCAGGTATGGAACAGGGCTGCGGTTATCTCCATGCTTCTCTCCTCACTAGATTTCGATGCAGCGGTATATATCCAAACAGTTTCAGCGCCGGGCGCGCTCAGACGTTCTCGCTGCTCCAGGGCCCGGCCTGCCGGGGTTCTTCCGGTGATGCGCTGCGGAACATTTGACTCTGGAATTCATCCGGTACGGATTCGGGCTGCAGTGCACCCCTCTCATCCCGGGAATGTCCGGCGGCCTGGTTCAGTTCTGCATGAGTCCGGGCAGTGTTGGCGACCATCCCCAGGTACCCGCCGATGAGCACCACCCACAGCCCGCCGATCAGGTTTCCCAGCGCCATGAACGCGATGCCGGACAAAACCAGCAGGGCGGCCATCCCCAGGCCGGTAAGGGTTGCCCAGCGGGTAGCGGTTTCAAAGCGGCCGAGCAGCTTCCACAAAAAGGCGCGCAGAATGCGGCCACCGTCGAGTGGAAACCCGGGCAGCAGGTTGAAAAAGGCCAGCACCAGGTTGATGCGGAAGAGGTAAGTGGAGGAAGCCTGCAGCGCCGGTGATCCCGGCAGCAGTGCCAGACCGAAAAAGAAGACAGCCAGCAGCAGACTGGTGAGCGGGCCGGCGATCACAATACGGAATTCAGACTGCGGCGTGGGCGGTTCGTGCTGGATATGAGCCACACCCCCCAGGATAAAGATGGTGATGGACTGCACCGGGACGCCTTCGCGCTGGGCTGTCCAGGCATGCCCCAGCTCGTGCAGCAGCACCGAACTGAAAAAGAACATAGCGGTCCCTGCCCCCGCCAGCCAGTACGCTGTTGACTCCCAGCCGGGGTATTCCTGGGGATAGTAACCGGCAACCAGGGTCCAGATGACCAGGCCGGCGGTCAGAAACCAGTTCAGATGGACACGGACCGGAATTCCGGAGATCCTGCCCCACTCAAATGTGGTACGCACGGTCAGTCGAATCCTTTCACCGCTGCGGCCCGCCTGCACCCCCTGTTTTCGGACAGGCACAGAGCTTCCCCGGAACCACCGGTGGACCTGGGCGGAGCCGGCCGGTCTGCAGTGCGGACCGGCCGGGCTGCTTTGTATGCTTTACGCGGTGCGCTCGTAGCGCCCTTCGATATAGTCCTTGAAATTGCGCAGGTCTTCGTCCAGCATCTTCTCCGGATTGGCGAACAGCTTCTCGGCCACATCGCCCGCCAGGCCGGCCTTTGGTTCGTACTGCAGCATCACCGTGATCTGCGTCTCTCCCCGTTCGGGGAGGGGCATGAAGGTGACCTGTCCGCTTGTGGTCAGGTCGCCGTCGCCGTGGTCTTTGGTGCTCCAGGCGATGCGCTGGTTTGGCTCCAGCAGGGTGGTTTCAGCGTCCCACTCCAGAGTCTTCCCCAGGGGCCCCTTCATCTTCCAGTGGCTCATCTTGCCGCCGGTGTTCTGCACGGATTCGATGTTCTTCATGAAAAGGGGGAAATTTTCAAAGTCCGACCAGAAGCGATAAACCGTTTCCGGATCCGCTTTCACAATAATGCTTTTGGTGACTACATCACCCATGGAATTCTCTCCTTTCAAATTGCCAGACCGGCCCTTGCGGGCTGGCCTGTCCGGCCCATCATCATGCTGGCTGCGCCCGTTCTCACCGGTCAGGGTGCGGGCGTACTGGCCCGTCCAGCTCAGCGCTTCGGTCAGGGCGTTAAGGATCTCGGCCAGTCCCGTGGTGCTGAAAACAGCCAGGAACAAGCGCGTGGCGTTAGGCAGCAGGTGCAGCCCGTAGACCAGCGCGGCTGCGATCCAGGTTCCAGAACAGATCGGGCAGGAAATGAGCTGCCCCAGCGAGCGTTTTAAACCCGATTCATCGCGCGGGGCCACCGTATCTCCGGCCCCGGTCTCGTCGGGAACGGTGCGGGTGAACGGCCGGCGCAGCGGCTCGGCGATCAGATCGTAAGAGACCAGGCGTCCCAACCGCAGTGTCGCCAGCCCGAGCAACACCAGATCGAAGGGGCCGATGGTTTTCATCTCCCGGCGGCCGGGGCGCGACATGCGGTTGGCGAAGGCCGTAAAAATAGAAATGAAAACACCGATCAATGTCAGCTTGGTGGCATATTCCTGCCGGTCCCTGTGGGTCAGCCCTCCTCTCATGCTCTCTCTTCTCCTCTTGATCACGATGTTCTGCTGTTCATCTCCCCCTGTCAGCCGGTGCGGCCAGGCCCAGGAGCCTTTCAGGCTTCATGCTCATCACGGCCGGTTTCCTCCTGCTGGAGGTCCCGGGCGTCCACCGTATCATCCAGGGCTTCGTCGATCGATTCAACCGTCTCTTCAAAGCTGCTGGTCAGGGCGTTGTGCTGCTCGCGGAAGCGCTTGAACTCCTCCTGCAGACGGGCCAGCTCCTCATCTGACAGGTCTTCCAGGTCCACCATAGATGTACGGGCTCCTTTCATGGTGCGCAGCAGTTCATCGAGCTTGAGGTGAATCGCCCTGGCGTCCCGGTTCTGGGTATTCTGGATCAGAAAAACCATCAGGAAGGTGACAATGGTGGTCCCGGTGTTGATCACAAGCTGCCAGGTATCGGAAAACCCGAATACCGGCCCGCTGACCGCCCAGAGCACGATCACCAGTAAGGCGACCAGGAATGCCCACGGTGAGCCCACCACATTCGATGCAAAGGCGGAAAAACGGCGAAAAATATCGTTAATCGAACCGTTCGAACTACCGTTCATAGCACCCTTCCCGGGCTTCCCGACCCGACGGCGTTCCGTGATGTTAAAAGCGCGAGGGCGGACAGGCCCTCGCGCTTCCATCCTGCAGGCCAGGCTCAGTCCACGCTTTCCTTGACTTCCTGCCAGGCATGCTGCACCGCATTCTTGAAACGCTCCCAGGTGCCCGGGTTGCGCTCCTCCCAGTACCGGCGTGCGTCGGTTTCCACAGAATTCCAGTCGGTGTAATCGCGAAACCGCTCGTTTACGGCCAGATCATAACCATAGCGGTAAGCCGGTAAGTACTGGTCGTAGGTGTAATTGGTATCGCTCATACTGGTTTCGAAGTGGGTGCGAAAACGATCGTCATAGGCTTCGAAGGCATTGAAAGAATAGGTAGAGGGATCGTGATACGTGGTGCCGGTATCCGACCAGCCGGCGCCCGTCTCTTCCATGGATTCCCGCATGGTATCCATGTTGTCACGCCCTTCCTCACGCATGGTGTCCATCGTCTCGCGCCCTTCCTCGCGCATGGTATCCATGGTCTCGCGAGCTTCACTCTCCATGCGCATACCAGCCGTCTCCGCATCCTGCCGGAACTCCCTTAACTCGCGCTGGCGCTGTTCTCTGGTGTAATCGTCTTCCTGCATGCCGGGGTTGATACCCGTATCCTGCAGGGATTCTTCTCGCATGGAATGGCCGGTCAGCGATTCATCGTCGTACCGTCTCCCGGAGGCCTCGCCACCGGTGGTAGGGTCCGTGCTCTCCATTCCGCCGGTTTCGGGCGACATGGTTGTATCGTGACGAGCGGCAGGCGCCACACCTGCGATATAGGGATCAGCACTCTGGTCGAAGCCCGCCCATCCGCTGGAACGCCACTCGCTCACCCGCTGGTTGAGGTCAACTGGATGGTGAGAATTGAGGATATCCACGGCGCGATTGGCCATTTCATCCGGGGTCCGCACCGTCACCAGTGAGCCGCCGCGGCGTACCCCTTCGGCATAATACGAGGCCGGCTCCTCGGGGATGCCCAGATCGGCCATTGCACCCAGCAGCCCGCCGGCAACGCCACCGGCCACGGCGCCCACCCCGGCGCCAGCCAGGCCCGAAAGCGCAGCGGCCAGAGGACCGGCTGCGATCACCGGACCAATACCAGGGATGGTCAGTGCGCCCAGACCGACCAGCAGGCCTCCCAGCCCGCCGAGTACGGCCCCTACGCCGGCGCCCACACCTGCGCCTTCGGCCACATCAGATGTTTCCATATGCGCACCGGTTTCCGTCGTTCCCAGATAGCGGCCGTACTCGCCCCGGGGGTCGCCTGCGACCAGGCTGATATTACTGCGCGAGAACCCGCTCTGCGTCAGGTCCTGTACGGCGCGGCTTGCATCGCGGAAATCATCATATAAAGCGACAACCGTTCTTGTCATTCAAATCCTCCGTCTTTCCTGCGCTGTCCCTGGTTCCGTTCTCACACCGGCTGCCGGCCGGTGAGGGCGCGCACAATAGCAACCACAATTACGGCCCCCAGGAAGGCGATCACCAGGATCGGAAGGTTGAATCCTGACAGTGGATCGTCAACTCCCAAAAATGTTCCGGCCAGGAAACCACCTACCAGCGCACCGACGATCCCTAAAATGATGTCGCCCAGCACACCCTGTCCACTTCCTTTCATGACCATACCGGCCAGCCAGCCGGCGATCAAACCGACAATGATCCAGGACAAGATACCCATATCCAATTCTCCTTATGAACCTGTAGAAACAAAAATTATCAACTGTCCCCCATCATGCTGCGAAACAGCTCGCAGCAGCCCGCTGCTCGTTGAGCAGCCGGTAACGGTTTGAGCCGCGCCTAAAAGTGGGCGCGGCCCTCGTCGATCATCTCCTCACCGCGATCTTTCAAGCTGGAGATGCGCTCCTTCGCCTTCGAGGAAATTTCATCCAGGGTCTGCCCGGCGCGGTGGCGCGTTTCTTCCGCCGTGCCTACAGCCTTATCCTTGATCTCTGTGCTCTTATCTTTGAGCATCATGCGGGTTTCGGGGCCAGACTGCGGCGCCATCAGCAGCGCCATGGCGGCGCCGATCAGCGCGCCGATTGCAAACACCGATATCAGCGACAGCATATTTGATTCGCGTTCGTACATAACCTTCCTGCTCCTTTTTCGGGGATTTCCTGGTGGACAATATAAATACTGCGTTCACCTAGCCTCAATATACCTTTGAAGCATAGGGCGTTCAATGGGGAATGTTCCTGTCGGCGGGTAGGGAAAACCCTACTCTCTCCGCTGTGCGCCGGCTCAGCCATTTGTGCTGCCCCGTAGCCACTTTGCGGATGGCGCGAGCGAGGGAGCGGGGTGCTTCATCCTTCACCAGATAGCCGCTGGCACCGCTTTCGAACATCCCCAGAATGTACTGGCGGTCGTCGTGCGCGCTGAGGACCAGGACGCGCACAGGCAGGTTCATCTCACGAATCCGCTCGACAACCTGCTTTCCATTTAATACCGGCATCTCCAGATCGAGCACGAGCACGTCAGGGAGCAGAGTTTGGGCCAGGGTCAGCGCTTCTCGACCATCACTGGCTTCACCCACCACCTGAATATCGGGGGTGCGTTCGAGCAAGATGCGAATCCCGGTGCGGACGCTGGGATGATCGTCGGCCAGGACCACGCGAGTAACTCCGCTGTGGGTACCACGCCGGGCCTGGTTTTCACCGGTCCGGTAGGAACTGCTGGTTTCATAGACACGCGCGCCTCCTGACAGGCGTAAATCGAAAATATTGACTGTTCTGCTCATCCCTGCACTAACTCATCCTTCGTCACCTTCTATGCATTCGCTTCCGCGCCGCACTACCGGCAGTGCACGATCCAGTCGACCAGCCGCTCAGGCCGAACGGGCCCGGTCGCGCAGCTCGTGCACACCCTGTGCTTCCGCGCAGTGATCGCAGCAGAACATACGGCCACCGGCCTCCAGGCCGTGGCCGATGATGCGGATACCGCAGTTGCTGCAGGTGGGCGCCAGCAGGTGCACGGCGCACTCGAAACTGTCGAAGGTGTACGTATTACCCTGCATTAGAACCTGAAAAGCCTTGTCGTAATCATTTCCACATGCATCGCATTTCGCCATCATTTTCTCCTCAGCGCGGCCGCGAGCCGTAGCACCGTTCCGGACGCGCTTACTTCAATAAAAATCCAGAGCGGGAGGGATCCTTCCCGCGGCGGCCGGCCAGACGAGAGCGCGCTCGCATGCGGGGGAAATAAGCCCGGGCCGCCTCCCGCCTGCTGGTGACCTTGAGCTTGGACAGGATGTTGTGCACGTGATTCTTCACGGTGCCCACTTCGATGTACAGGTGCTCGGCAATATCCTGGTTGGTAAAGTCATGCCCGATCAGGTCGAGGATTTCACGTTCGCGGCGGGTCAGCTTGGCCAGTTCGGGCATGCCGGGGCGTAGCTCATCCACCCAGCCCGAGAGCTCGGCCAGGCGGGCAAACACAGCTCCGGCGACCTGCGGGGAAACATAAGCTTCTCCCTTCACAGCCGCCCGCAGACTGTGCGCAAACTGGGAGGGGGCGGCGCCTTCCAGCACGTAACCACGCGCGCCGCCTTCGATGTATCGCAGGATCGCGGCGGTATTGTCGGGCAGGTTGTAGACCACTACCGGCAGGCAGTACTCGTCCAGAAGCTGGCGGCGAAGCAGGATATACGCCCCATCGTCGGGCAGTTCGGCGCTCGCCAGAACGGCGTCTACTTCATCCAACCAGTGCCGGGCCTCGCCGTAATCCGCCGCGCAGCCAGCGATGCAGATGTCCTGCTGCAGCTCCAGGTTCTTTATCAGGGCCTGACAGCCCCGGTTGTCCTCACTGACAACGAGAACACGAATCATATTGCTCCTCCGCAAATACGTCCCTCGCTCTCCCCCTGATCGCCCACGTCCAAACTGCCCGGCAGGAATGCGTTGCTGCGGCGGTGCTGCTCCGCTGGCGTATCAAAGAAAGGCGTACGTATTTATGGAGAATATACCTGCTGCAGGAAGGGGCAACAATGGGGAATGTTCCTGTGATACCGGTAGGGATTTCCCTTAGGATTAAAAAGAACGCTCCCTCAGGGGTGAGGGAGCGCAGAGATAAAGGATAAGGAAAAGCAGGTGCGGACGGTTCAGACCCAGCCTTCGCGCACGGCGTGCACGGCGGCTTCTACACGAGAAGCGACGCCCAGCTTAGAAAAAATACCTTCGAGATGCTTCTCGCCCGTTGTCTCGCTGATACCCAGTTCCCGGCCAATCTCCTGGTTGGTCTTACCGGCCACAACCGCCTGCAGGACCTGAACCTCGCGGGAGGTCAGTCCCATGCGGTCGTCCTGATGCTCCTCGCGCATCCAGGTGGTCATCTGGGCGGCGACCCGCCGGCTAACCCAACCCTGCTCGCCGCGGGAGACGCCGCGCACGGCTTCAACAATCGCTTCCGGGACTTCTTCTTTAATCAGGTAGCCTGCAGCTCCATTGGCCAGCAGCTCCTGAATATACTGCTTGTCGTCATGGGCGCTCAGGGCCAGGATGCGTACCGGAGAACCGGCCTGCTGGAGCTGAGACGCAACTTCATTTCCGTTCAACCCGGGCATTTCCATATCCAGCAGCATGACATCAGGAGACAGCTCCTGAACCATGCGCAGCGCCTCTGCACCGTCGCTGGCTTCTCCAACGACAACAATATCAGGAGCACGCTCCAGCAGATTCCGAATGCCCGCACGCACCACTGGATGATCATCAACTAGAAGAACTCGAGTGGGGGACATCGTATAAAACCCTCCGGTCAATGAGTTTCTTTCGACCGCCAGTGATGCAGCATTGTAGACAGGCAGGCGGTGCTGTATGTATTTCTCCCTCCGCACCAGCTTATATCATGATTATAACGCAACCTATAAATTTTACAAACATTATAGGATTATTAGAAATATTATGATGCTATTAAGAGTAGATTAGTTAAGGGGATGTAGATCCTGCTGCGGTGGTGCAGTATCCACATCCCCTTACAGACGTGCAGAGCGGACTGACAGGCGCAAGCGAACACCTCAACCGGGGTGCGCCAGGCCGCTGACGTCAGCATCCCCCACCTCCTCCGGCCGGCAGGCGTCCCACCAGTTGTAGATGGCGACCAGGTCGGCCAGCCCTACCTGTGCCAGACTCGAGATGACCGCATGGGCCTTACCGACCCGCTGCGTTGGCCCCAGGCCCACCACGCACATCCCGGCATCCAGGGCTGCCTGTACGCCCACCCGGCTGTCCTCGATCGCCAGGCATTCAAACGGCTGCACTTTTAACAGCGAAGCCGCTTCCAGAAACACGTCTGGGGCTGGCTTTGAGCGGCGAGCCTGCTTGCTGTCGGCAATCGCATCCACGAGGTGGGCGATCCCCAGCCGTTTGAGCACCGGGCGGGCATTGCGGCTGGCCGAGGCGACCCCGATCAGTATTCCGGACTCATTCAGCTCCTGCACCAGCTCACCGGCCCCGGGCATCAGGTCGGCAGGCCCCATCTCGCGCAGGTACTCGAGGAAGTATGTGTTCTTCTTTTCGAGCATCAGGCGCATCTGCTCCTCGGGCAGCCGCCGGCCGTCCAGGATGACCTCCAGCGCGCGGCGGCGGGTGAGGCCGAGCAGCTTCTCAATTTGCGGACGTCCAAACGGGATTTGAAATTCGTCACAGACTTTCTTCCAGGAACGGTAGTGGTATTCGACCGTTGCGGTCAGAACGCCATCCATATCGAATATCACGGCCTTCAACATGCTGCTTCCTCCTGGAAAATGATGTCCTCCGGTCCCTGCTTGCGGCAGGGCCTGCTGTGAATGAGCTTGATTGGGCTGTGCTGTGGCCGAATCTGCTGCAGCTGAGTCTGATGCAGCCTGGTCTGTGTTACCAGGCCATTCAGCGTATCTGGTTGGTCTCCTCCACGGTACGGTCGCCTATAAAAGTGAGGGGGGAGGGCGAAAAGTCCGAGCGGCTCTCATAGCCCCGGCGAAGGACCTCTCCGCCTTCCACCGGCGGCGGGGGCAGGATCCAGCGGTTGGCGGCTTTCATGATCTGTGCCGTCAACCCCGGGAAAAGGGCATCCAGCAGCATGATCAGGCGCGCCTGCCAGGTGATCACGAGCACCGCCTGGCGGTAGCGGCAGGCTTCGACGATCTGGCGCGCTGCCCGCTCTCCGCTGGTCGCCGTGAGCGGATTGGCCGCGGCGATCGAAAACCAGGCGTACTCTTTCTCGTGCTGGCCTTTGAACCCTGCGTTCACGTAGGAACCGGTGCGCATCAACCCGGGGATGACGGTCGTAACGGAGATCCCGTCGCGGGCCAGCTCGGTGCGCAGACCATCTGAAAGTCCAACTTGAGCGAATTTTGAGGCGGTATAGGGCAGCAGATGCGGCACCGCCACCTCGCCGCCGATGCTGGTGATATTGACGATCCGCCCGCCGCCCCGCTGGCGCATCGGCTCGATCACCGCCAGCGTCGTATACAGCGAGCCCCAGAAATGGGTGTCCATGGCGTCCTGGTAATCTTCCAGGGTCATGTTCTCCGCCGGGCCGACCTGGATCACACCGGCGCAGTTGACCAGCACATCCACCCGCCCGTAGACCTGCAGCACCTGCCCCACTGCCTGCCGCACCTGATCCTGGCGGCGGATGTCACAGGGGACAGCGAGCACATCGAAATTTCGTGCGCGCAGGTCGCTGCGGGCGGCTTCCAGCTCGCCCAGGTCACGCGCAAACAGGGCCAGGCGGGCTCCCTGCCGGCCGAACTCACGCGCCAGCAGCAGACCCAGCCCGCGCGAACCGCCGCTGATGAGCACAACCTGACCGTCAAAATCTTCACGACCCCATAAGCGGCGGAAGATCCGCATTCCCAGTGTCAGACCGATCCCGGCGCCGGCCAGCCAGGGCCAGGCGCTGTTTTTCTTTCTATTCATCTTTTGTTTCCTCTTTGCAGCCACAGTGCAGCCAGTGTGATTTCCAGTGCAGCATCCAGAAGATAGACGGGCGAGAGCCGCCTTCTGCCTGCGTAATATATATCAACGGCGGCAAGAGCGCCGGCGCTTCCCTCAGCCAGCAGTTCCACATCTTCAGTGACCTGGCCCCGCAGTGCGGCGCGTGCCAGCACCACCCCGGTTATGGTGATCAGCAGACCCACGGTGTTGACCAGCCAGATGTCGACCTTGGGGCCGGTTACCATTTGAAAGGTCCGTGGACTGATCAGGGGCCAGATCCCGGTAGCGATGTAGACCAGCCCCTGAAAAACTGACAGCCGTGTTCTGGACGGCAGCGTGCGCATGATTCTCCCCGTCTGTGCTCACCGGCAGTTTACGGTGAATGCTTATCAAGTATATATCATACTTACGACGATGGTTTCAGGACCACTTTGATACATTCGTCCTGGTAATTCTTAAACATCTCGTAGGCATACGGCGCATCATCCAGGCTCATCACATGCGTGACCACGAAGGAGGGATCGAGCTCCCCGCGCTCGATCCTTTCCAGCAGCGACCGCATGTAGCGGTGCACGTGCGTCTGCCCCATGCGAAAGGTCAACCCCTTGCCGAAAGCGGCTCCAAAGGGCAGCTTATCCACTAAACCGCCGTAAACCCCGGGGATCGAAACCGTGCCGCCTTTGCGGCAGGCCTGGATGGCCTCGCGCAGCACATGGGCCAGGTCGGTGGTCAGCAGCAGGGCGTGCCGGGCGCGCTCGTAGAGCGTGTCCAGATGATGCCCCTCGGCCTCCAGGCCGACAGCATCGATGCACACGTCGGGGCCGCGGCCGCCGGTCATCTCCCTGAGGGCCTCGACGACATCCACCCCGCGGAAATCAATCACCTCTGCCCGGCCGTACTCCTGCGCCATGCGCAGCCGCTCGGGAACGTGATCGATGGCGATCACCCGCTCGGCGCCCAATAGATAGGCGCTTTGTATAGCGAACTGCCCCACCGGCCCGCAGCCCCAGACGGCGACGATATCGCCAGGCTGGATATTTCCGTTCTCGGCGGCCATATAACCGGTGGGCAGGATGTCGCTCAGGAAGAGGACCTGCTCATCGCGCAGGCCCTCGGGCACTTTAATGGGACCGGTATCGGCAAAGGGCACGCGCACATATTCGGCCTGCCCCCCGGCATAGCCCCCGTAGATGTGCGAATAACCGAACAGCCCGGCGCCCGAATAGCCGTACAGACCTTCGGCCACCGCAGCGTTCGGGTTAGAGTTATCGCAGAGCGACCACAGCCCTTTCTGGCAGAAATAGCAGTTCCCGCAGGCGATGGCGAACGGCACCACCACCCGGTCGCCCGGGCGCAGGTTCTGGACTTCATCCCCGACCATTACCACCTCCCCCATAAACTCGTGGCCCAGGATGTCGCCGGGCATCATCGCGGGGATGAACCCATCATAGAGGTGCAGATCAGATCCGCAGATTGCGGTTGAGGTCACTTTGATGATGGCATCGCGCGAGGTTAACAGCATGGGGTCGGGCACATTTTCCACCTGGACATCATACTTTCCTCGCCAGCAAACAGCTCTCATTAAACCCTCCTTGAGCTTAATCGCAGTATCGGGCTACAGCGTTGGACCGCTGACCCAGGCGGGAGCATCGCTGGCCGGGAAGGACTCTTCCGAGGCTTCCTGAACCACATCGATGCGCCTGCGTTCACGGATCTCCTCGCGCTCGCGCTCCACCTGCTCCACCCGGCCCGAAGTCTGCCCGGTCACGGTTGCGACCACCCCGGTCTCGATCACCTGTTTGAAACGTCGCAGGTCATCGCGCACCTGCTGGGCGGGCGCTTCTCCAAATAGATAGGCAATCGCCGCGCTGGCCGAGCCGCCGGGAGGGTTATACTTCAGGCTGACGTGCACCTCGGTGCCGCGCCCTCCCGGGGCATCTCTAAATTCAACGATGCCGCGGTTCTCCACCTGCGAGCCTGGCAGCGAACGCCAGGCGATGCGCTCGTTTTCCACTTCTTCGTAAATCTCGGCCTCCCATTCCACGGTGCGGTCAAACGGCGCCTTCGCTTCCCAGCGCGAGCGGCGCTCGTCGAGCACCTGTACGGATTTCAGGTGCTGCATAAAGCTGGGGAAGTTTTCAAAATTGCGCCAGAACTGGTAGACCTCGGGGCGCGGTTTATTGACCGTCATCGTGCGCTCGACCTGAATCCCCGCCTGCCCCTGCTTTCCAGCGCGTGAAATCTCCATCTGCTCGTAGATCAGGCAGTGCCCGGTCAGGCCGCGGTAGAGCAGATAGCCCCCACCGGCGAGGGTCAGCAGAGCAGCACGGGAAGGCCGCGCCAGTGTGCGGATGATCAGCGCAGTACCGGCCAGGATGGATACCAGGCGTTCGTTCTGGCCAACATTCACTGTCTGACGGGTAACCGTCTGCGGCATGTGAGTCATGTTTACCTCCTGCACTGTGAATTCTCAGCGAATAATTTCAAATCAGCCCCCTTCAGATATCCCAACTTCAGCCGCCGTGCCGGGTCCATCGCAGCATCCGGTCGACAGTCAGGGCGGTGACGCTGCCCCAGATCAGGTGGGCAAGCACCATCAACGCGACCCGTTGAGGCGGCTGCTGCGCGGCCGGGGGCAGGACCCGCAGCGCCGGAATCCAGCCCTGGTAAGAGCCGGTGTACAACAGCAGGCCCCCCAGCAGCCCTTTGACCAGCGGGTGGGATCGAATGGGGGCCAGGGATAATGTATAGAGGAAGGCGCTGAACACGCTGTACCCGAAGTGGCCCAGAGCTGCAGCGGCCCACTCACGCCGTCTGGTCTCCACCAGCTCGCCAGCACCCACCCGCCGGGTGAGCACACGTGTGATCTGGCGCGGCGGCAGGGCATACTGCTGCCAGGCCGGCAGCAGGTGGAACATCACGTTCATCGCCACAGACATGACCGCGGCGGAGATGATCCCCGCCGCGCTGCTGGTCAGCAGCACCTGCGGGAGTGATACCTGTGGCTGCGCGATGTGCGGGGGCTGCGCCGGCAGGGTGGAAGCCGGGAGTGACGGAGCTCCCAGTCTATTATACTTCCGGATCACCTGCTGTCCTCCTTCCCGGAAAGGGAGCAGGGCGCGATCCACGCCCGGAGGCGCTATATGCCGCACCCTGCTCCACCTGCGCGATTATGGGGCAGCCATCGTCTCGCGCTCGGCCGGCGCGACGAAGCCGAAGTAGGCCGCCGTCAGCGAAGTCAGCGCGTGCAGCCAGATGTCATGGCTGAAGAGCGGGATCAGGCCAAAGGTGGTTGAGAGCCCGGGCACCAGCCCCATAAGCGCCAGCAGGCCGAACACCACCGCGATGATGCGTGCATAGGTGCGCGAGGCGTCCCAGCTCCGGTAAGCGAGGAGCCCCGCGATCCCAACGACCAGATGGACGATCGTATGCAGGATGTTCACCGGGAAGAGCCCGATGAGATATCCATACAGGGTATCGAGCGACACCGGCGGCGCGCCCGCAGGTGGCTCGGATAACAGCCCCGGGATAAACCCCATCAGGCCAACAAGGGTATAGACAATACCCAGAACCAGAGAAAAATAGCGCACACCCATATTTACCTCCTGTTTATAACCTTTAAACGGATACGACTTCATAAAGCCCGGCCCAGCCGGGTTTCTATTTCAGCCAGACTTAGCCTCTGGCATGGGGATAATCGATATCCCCCCGCTTCGTTCCAGAACTGCGTATTTGATCTGATCGAGGCGTTCCAGCCCCTGGAGTTCCCGGGCCGCAGCCAGGATATCCGCCTCGTCCACACGGGTTTTGTCCATGCGCTCCTGGATCGGCCTGCCGTCCTCCAGGATGATCAGCGGCACCCCGTCGATCACCTTTTCCACAGCTTTCGAACGCTGTTTGAGGATGGAAATGCCGATATCGATGGCAAAGAACGTGGCGATCACCAGGAAAGCGTTGATGACCGAAAAATCCTCCCCCAGCAGAGCCTGCTGTACAGCCTCGCTGATAATCAGCAGCAGGACAAAATCGAACGTGGTGATCTGCGAGAGCGAGCGCTTGCCCCCAATGCGAAAGAGCAGCAGTAAGAAGAAGTAAACAGCAGCGGTGCGAATCAATATTTCCATGCGGCACCTCCCTGTCAGGGATAAACCACCTGGGTGAAAACGGCCGGCTCCGCACCGGGGAGGCCCAGCTCGACCCGGTATACGCCGGGGCCTTTCGCCTGGAGGTCATAGGTCACCTGCAGCGGACCCCGGACGGAGAACTGGTAAATCTGGCCGCCGTCCTGTGCGGTCACTCGCTCTGGCTGCGGGTGGATGCGCTCAATGCGTACACGGTCCAGGAACGCCTGCGAGACCCACACACTGGCCTGCTGGTCGTGCACAGCCGCCTCATCCAGGCTGACCTGCAGCGTCTGTGGAGACTGCATGCGCACGAAGCGGTCGTAATCCACCTGCAGCAGTCCGCTACTGTCGAGCGCCTGCGCAGAGCTGAGCGGCCCACCGCCGAAAAGGCCCAGCACAGTGACCAGCATCAGCAGGGCGAGAACCACCCAACCGGCGCGCTGGATGCGCCACATCTTCTGCTGAAAATCGAGGTCTTCATCGATTGGATGGTTTTTGCTCTTCTTGCCCCCTGCCATGACAGCCTCTCAGCAGCCGGGGTCAACCCCGGCGGGTCAACCTGTTGAAGCGGCCTTCTCCCCCATTGTACGGATATGAGCGCATCCGCTTCTGATTGATGGATTTCCCGGCCATACGATCTCCTCCATTCAGGCGGCGCGGGGGAGCACCTCCCGGTGC
>JAAYXE010000163.1 GCA_012516075.1 Chloroflexota bacterium
GCGGGCAAGCGTCGAATTGAGCGGGGGCAGGCCCAGGGAGCGGTCCTTGACCACCTCCACCAGCTGTCCGCCCATACCGAAGAGCAGGACCGGGCCAAACTGCGGGTCGATGCTGCTGCCCAGAATCAGCTCATAGCCATCGAGCTTTGCGAAGGGCTGCACGGTCACTCCCAGGAAGTGACCCGGGCCGGCTTTCGCCTCCACCGAATTCTGAATGCGCTGATAAGCCTGGCGGACGGCGTCCGCATCTCCCAGGTTCAGTTCCACACCACCGACGTCGGTCTTGTGCGTGATGGTCTCGGAATGCAGCTTGAGCACCACCGGGTAGCCGATCTCTCCGGCGATTTGAACCGCTTCGTCTTCCGTTGTGGCAAAACGGGTTTCGACGGTGGGGATGCCGTATGCAGCCAGGAGCTGCTTGGATTCATACTCGGTGAGCAGAGTGCGCCCGCTCTTGCGCGCGCTCTCGACGATCTGGGCGGCGTATGCGCTGTCGATGATTTCATCTTCAGCGGTATCCACGACGGGCGTTTCATAAAGCAGGCGCAGGTTCTCGGCATACTTGGCCATGTAGGTGAACATCTTGGCCGCAGTATCGGGGTAGGGGAAGGTGGGAATGTTCGCCTGGTTGAGGATCATCTCCCCTTTTTCGATATCTGCGCCGCCCATCCAGCTGGCGATGACCGGTTTCCCGAGAGACTGGGCGTACGGTTTGAGCATTTCAGCCGTGGCGGTCGGATCGGTCATCGACTGCGGGGTGAGGATCACCAGCATACCATCGCTGTTGGGATCGCTGGCTGCGATCTCCAGGGCCTTGGCGTAGCGTTCGGGGCTGGCATCACCGAGGATATCAACCGGGTTGTTGTGGCTCCACGCGGCTGGCAGCAGCTCGTCGAAAGCCTGCATGGTTTCCGGTGAAAGCTCGGCCAGTTCGCCGCCGTTGGTGATCAAGGCGTCGGTTGCCAGCACCCCCGGGCCGCCGGCATTGGTGAGGATGGTCAGACGGCGGTTGTTGGGCCGCGGCTGTTTGGCAAGCACTTCGGCCATGTAGAACAGCTCGGCGATGCTGTTCACGCGCAGCACGCCGCTGCGCCGGAAGGCCACTTCGAGGACCTCGTCGCTGCCGGTGAGCGAACCGGTGTGAGAGGCGGCTGCTTTGGCGGCGCCTTCGGTGCGGCCGGGCTTGATCACGATAATCGGCTTGGTGAGAGCCACTTCGCGTGCAGCCGACAGGAAAGCACGCGCATCACCGATGGTTTCCATATAGATGACGATGCTCTCGGTCTGTGGATCATCGCCCAGATAGTAAATCAGGTCGCCCCAGCCTACATCCAGCATCGAACCGATCGAGACAAAAGCGCTGAACCCAACGTTTTCCTTCACGCTCCAGTCCAGAACTGCCGTGCACAGGGCACCGCTCTGGCTGATGAAACCGACGGAGCCTTTGCGAGCCATGCCGTTAGCGAACGTGGCGTTCAGGCCGCTGATAGGGTTCATCACACCCAGGCAGTTCGGGCCGATGATGCGCATGCGTCCGGCAGCGTGCTCCATGATCTGGCGCTCGAGTTCGACGCCCTCGGGTCCGGTCTCTTTAAAGCCGGCGGAGATGATGATGGCACCCTTTACCCCGGCGTCGACACATTCTTTGATAATGCCAGGAACGGTTTTGGCCGGTGTGCTGATTACGGCCAGGTCGACCGGCTCGGGGACGGCGGAGATGGTGGGGTAGGCTTTAATCCCCAGAACGCTGGCGCGTTTGGGGTTCACCGGGAACACCGCACCGCCGAAAGGGCTGCTGATCAGGTTCCAGACCAGGGTGCGCCCAACAGTGTTCGGCGTTTCGCTGGCTCCGATTACAGCTACGTTCTTTGGCGCAAAGATTGCGTCAAGCGCCTTGGGTTCGTAGTGCAATACATCATGCGCCGGATCCAGGTTGGGTAAGACTGATTTTTCCATCTTTTATGTAACTCCCGTTTGATATATTTTTTTATTTTTTTGACGATAACAATGTTGAACAACCCTCATTGATGGAAAATCCCAGAGGATTTTTCATTGCGCTTCGATGAGATCTTGGTGGAGGTGGGGCGTCTGGGACGGTCTGCAATCACTGGATGAGTATACTCGATTTTTCTGGGCAGGCGCTGCAGTAGACGATAATTAAGAGAAAAATCATGCCTCTTGTATGATCAATGAAGCAGTCTGCGGGTGAAATAAATGAGCAGGGAGGTTGATCCCGGCTCATTTCAGGTTGATTATTCAGCTCAGGCTCAGCTGCCGCGGGCAGCCACCTTGGCATCCCAGTCGATGGACCAGTTGTACCACTGGTCGCCGCCGAAGAGAGCGGTGGGGTTGTCGAGCCAGGCGTGATCAGCCACGAAAGCGATCTCCAGGTAGATGGGCATCAGGGGGAACTCACCCTCCGGGCCGAAGAAGGCTTCTTCGATCTGGCGGTAAAGCTCCTGCCGCCGATCCGGATCGGACTCTTCACGAGCCTCGACGATCATTTCGTCGATCTCATTGCAGGTGCGCTTCTCGCGGTTCTCATTCTCGCACCACAGCACGTCGCCAACCCAGTTGTTCTCGTCAGCATAGTCGGGGCCCCAGCCGAGGGTCCACATGTGCGGAGCCTGTTCATCGGGCAGGCTGGCCTCGGTGGCGCTCAGCAGCTCGGCAAACGGCAGCTGCTCGATGACGATCGTGTCGGGCGGGCAGCCCAGGTTCTCCAGCCACTGACCCTGAGCATACTCAATCCAGTTCAGGGTGTGTGCACCTGAGTAACCGATCAGGGTGACCTGTGGAAAACCTTCGCAGTTCGGGTAACCGGCCTCGGCCAGCAGCTCACGCGCCAGCTCCGGATCGTAACCCACACCGACCTCATCGATGGGCGGAGCGCCGAAGATTCCCGGAGGCGCCAGGTGCTTCATGGGCAGACCCTGACCCTGTTCGACCTCAGAGACATGCGTTTCGCGGTCGTAAGCGGCCGAGAAGGCGCGGCGCACCAGCGGGTTGTCGAAGGGCGGTTTGGTCATGCGGAAGGCGATGTAGAAGACGCCCAGGGTCGGATCCTGCTCGGTCTCGTCGGGGAACTGCTCCAGGTGCGCGGCCAGTTCTGTATCCGGAATGGCGGAGGTGTCGACCTCGTTGTTCAGCCACAGGGCATAGCCAGTGCCGGTATCGGGGACAACGTTGGTGACGATGCGCTCGATGTTACCGCTGCCAGCCAGGTCCTCAGGAATGAGGGGGTTGCGCAGCAGGATGCGGCGCACGCCGTGCACCCACTCGTTCAGCACGTAGCGGCCGCTGGTAACCAGGTTGCCAGCCTCGATCCAGTTCTCGCCGTGTTCGCTGATGGCCCATTCCGGCGCTGCGGACAGGGTCCACATGGGGGTCATGGACAGGAAGTAGGCGGCCGGGAACTCGAGGTTGATCACCAGGGTTTCAGAATCCGGAGCGCTCACGCCGATGGCGTCGATGAGCTCCTGCGGGATGTTTGCCGGATCCGCATAGTTGAGCACGTCGGAGCAGCCGGCAATCAGAGGGGCGATCACACCGCTGTAGTAAGAGCCGATGTTGGGGTCGCAGGCACGGCGAATGCCATAGACGAAGTCTTCGGCGGTCACGAAAGCGGGCTCCTCACCGGTCTGGTTGCCTTCCTCGTCGAAGATCGGGCGGTTGGACTGGGTGGTCTCACCGGTCACCGGGTTGTGGTACACCCAGGGGATGTCAGTGCGCAGATGGAAGGTGTAGGTCAGGCCATCATCGCTGATCTCCCAGTCGGTTGCCGCTTCGGGCACGATCTCTGCCGTCACGGTGTCGTAGTTGGTGAGCTGGACGAAGAGGTTCTCGATGTAGTTGATGGAGATCTCATCTTCACCAATCTGCGGATCGAGGGGCGGGTTGTCGGTCGTGGAATAGGCGTCGAAGGTTACGAGGTCTGTTCCATCACCCGGCCCTTCGGCCGGAGCCTCGGGCGTCACTTCAACAACCACGGTCTCGATAACGGGCGTCCCCTCGCGTAACACTTCCTGCGTTACAACAACGGTCTGGACTGTTTCTACCTGCTGCGGCTGACAGGCAGCCAGGGCCATGCTTGCGATGATGATCAGCGCAAACAGGACGGAAAGGTTCTTCTTCATATTCTCTCCTCAAGAATTTGATTTTCTGGCTCATTTGTATTTATTAAAAACAGCGATCTCCAGTCGCGGTAATAAGGAGTCACATCACCTCCATTTCTGTTTCCGACCTGCGGGTGTTGGTCCCGGGGCAGTCGTCAGCGATGAACCGGCAGCCCCTCAGGATATCTCTTTCTGGATATCCCCCTGCTTATTAACTACAACAACAGTTCAAATATGGTTCAACCAATTTATGTAAACAAACCAAAAAGGGGCAGGCGGCCAGAGCGCCTGCCCCTTACGGTGTCTGGTCTGGATTGGGTACTACTGTGCTGACTGTTTGGCTTCCCAATCGATGGACCAATTGTACCACTGCTCGCCGCCAAAGAGGGCCCGAGTTGTTGTCAACCATGAATGCTGGGCCAGGAATTGGATGCGGACATACATCGGGAAGAAAGGCGCTTCACCCTCAGGGCCGAAGAAGGCCTCTTCAAGCTGGCGGTAGAGTTCGGTGCGCCGGTCCGGGTCCTGCTCCTGGCGAGCTTCAATGATCAGGTCGTCGAGTTCGTTGCAGGTGCGCTGGGAGCGGTTCTCCGCCTGACACCACAGCACGTCGCCAACCCAGTTGTTCTCATCGGCATAGTCGGGGCCCCAGGCCAGGGTCCACATATGCGGCGCTTCGGAGTCGGGAACATCGCCTGCGGTAGCATCCAGCAGTTCGTTGAAGGGAAGCTGCTCGATCACGATCACTTCCGGAGGGCAGCCCAGGTGTTCCTGCCACTGACCCTGAGCGTACTGGATCCAGTTGGCCACGTCAGGGCCTGAGTAACCTGTCAGCGTGACGGTAGGGAAGCCTTCACAGTTCGGGTAGCCGGCTTCCGCCAGCTGCTGGCGGGCGAATTCCGGATTGAAACCCACACCGACTTCGTCGATGGGCGGGGCGCCGAAAATACCCGGAGGTGCGAAATGGATCATGGGCAGCCCCTGACCCTGGATAACCTCCTCGACGAACGTTTCGCGGTCAAAAGCAGCGCTGAAGGCGCGGCGGACGCGCACATCATCGAACGGCGGCTTGGTCATGCGGAAAGCGATGTAGAAGACCGCCAGATCGGGGACCTGGATGGTCTCATCGGGGAAGTCCTCCAGATGGTTGGGTATTTCCGCATCGGGGATGTTCGAGTCATCGACATCGTTGTTCAACCACAATGCGTAGCCAGTGGACACGTCCGGGACAACGTTGATCACCAGGCGTTCAATGTTCCCGCTGCCGGCCATGTCTTCCGGGAAGAGCGGGTTGCGCTGGACCGAGCGGCGCACGCCGTGGACCCACTCGGTGAGCACATAGCGACCGTTGGTGACGATGTTGCCGGCCTCGATCCAGTTCTCGCCGAACTCGTTGATCACCCACTCGGGTGTTGCTGCCAGCGTCCACATGGGGATCATGGAGATGAAGTAGCTGGCCGGGAACTCGAGCTCGATCACCAGTGTGGCGGGATCGGGCGCGCTCACGCCGATGGCATCGATATCCTCCTGCGGGATGTTTTCCGCATCTTCGGCATTGAGGACGGCTTCACAGCCCCGGATCAGGGGGGCGATAATGGAGCTGTAGTAAGAGCCGGTGGTGGGCATGCAGGCGCGCTTGATGGCGTAGACGAAGTCATTGGCGGTGACAAAGGCAGGCTCTTCACCGGTCTGGTTGCCTTCTTCGTCGAAGACCGGGCGCATCGCCTGGGTGGTCTCGCCGGTTACCGGGTTGTGGTACACCCAGGGGATATCGGTGCGCAGGTTGAAGGTATACGCCAGCCCGTCTTCCGTACCTTCCCAGCTCAGCGCCGCTTCCGGCACGATCTCAGCGGTTTCGAGATCGTAATTGGCCAGATGCACGAAGAGGTTTTCGATATAGGTGATCGATACGGAATCTTCGGCGGTCTGCGGATCGAGTGTGGGGATATCGGTCGTGGAGTAGGATTCGTAGGTTACGACGTCATCATCTCCTGCCGACACCTCGTCAGGGGTGGGTGTGACTTCTACGACCTCGGTGATGACCATCGGGGTGCCCTCCACCTCGACTTCCTGGGTCACGAACACCGTCCTCACCGTCTCCGCCTGCTGCGGCTGGCAGGCGCTCAGCACCAGGCCGGCCAGCGTCATCAGGGAAAAAAGAATGTACAGTGATTTGTTTATCTTCATCGTTTCTCCTCCAACTTATAAAGCTTATTGCCCACCCGCGGCATGTCCGGATGGGATCTCATCCTGCGGCTGCAGGCAGCTCAGGGGTAGTTATTTGCCAGCCAATCACCTCCTTGGAAATGAGAACCTGAACATCTGGGAATCGAACGAGAGGCCGGTGCGCTGTCAGCGGTGCAGGCGAGAATCTCTGCCCGTCACAACCAGAACTGGCTCCGGATAAAACACCAGAGGGGTGAAGCGTGAGCCGCGCTTCACCCCGGAGGAGAGAACAAGAAGCTCGAGGAAGCTCCTGCTCTGAAGAACATGAGACCTGTGTGAAAGCCGATCACGAAGCGAAAATGGTATGCCCGAATAATCCCGTCTCATACGGGCATCGTAGCACGCAGAAAACGGGAGGGCATCACATCAAAATGTGATTCTGGTGGGTGATTTTGAAGAAGTTATTGTAGGGAAAGTGGGGTCACATTAAACCAGCGGCCTGGGCGCGGGCAACGGCCTGCGTGCGGCTGCGGACGTTCAGTTTGCGGTAGATGCTCTTGGTGTGGGTGCGCACGGTGTTCAGGCTGATGTACAGCTCACGGGCGATGGCTTCATTGGAAAGACCAGCCGCGATGAGGTTCAGGACGGTCACCTCGCGATCGCTGAGGGTATCCGCTGGAGCGGAGGACAGCCGCGGCGAGCCGGAGCGCCGCTGCGAATGGGCCTGAGACGAGCGGGTTATTGGGGTGAAGCCCTTAACCAGCCGGGCTGCGGCTGCGGCAGTCGGACTGCGGGCTGCTGTTCGCAGGAGTGCGTCCAAAAGCCTGTGCAGCGGTTCGCCCAGATCAAGGAACAGGCGGGTATAGCCCGCTTCTTCCGCCAGCAGGAGGGCGCACTCCAGGGCGCGCAGCGCCTGTGGGCACTGCCCACTGGCCTGCAGCGCAAGCGCTTTAAGCGCCTGTGTCTCGATCTGGTAGCGGAGCGGGCCGCAGGACCGGGCATCCTGCAGGACGGCTTCAACCTGCTGATGCGCCTCCTGGATGCGGCCCTGAGCGAGCAGCAGCCTGACCCTGGTTACCCGGGCGAAGAAAGCCCTGCGTGGGTTTCTGTTCACGTCTGCGGAAGCGGTGATCTGATCGGCTTCCTCTGTTTTTCCCTGCGCCAGCAGCAGCCGCCCTCTGACCAGCGCCAGCTGCTCGCGGTGACCGGACCCCTCCAGGCGGTCAAGGAGTTCTCCGGCATTGTCGAGCTGTTCGTGGGCTTCACGGCTGTTCCCCCGGGCCTGGTGAACCTGGGAAAGGCACAGCAGGGTATAGAACAACACCGTCCACTGGCCGGCAGTTCTGGCGATCCGGGCGGCTTTCTGACAGCAGGCTGCAGCCTCATCGAGCTGGTTCCACTCGTAGTAAATATCGGCCATGTGGAGGTACGGCCCGCTGCTGTAGGTCTGCATATTGTGGGCGGTGGCCAGTTCCAGCGCCTGCCGGCATACTTCCATGGCTGCGTGCAGCGCGCCCCGGTGCAGGCGCACCCGGACCAGGATGGACAGCAGCCCCAGGTAGATATTTGGATGGCCGTCCGGCGGGAGACTGGTCTGCTTTTCCACCAGGATTTTCTCTGCTGCCCCGGCGTCGCCGCGGTACAGGTGGACGATGGCGATGTTGGTGACGGCCAGCATGCGCAGGTAGCGGTGATCTTCCGGCAGCATTTCCAGTGCCTGGCGGCTCAAATCCAGAGCGAGATCGTGCTGCTCCTGGTTTAAGGCGATCGAGGCGCGCATAATGGCGGCCTGCCCCAGAAGGGAGCGCCTGCGGCGGGCCGCCACCTTCTGTGAGACGGCCTGAGGAGGCCCAGACTGCTCCAGCGCGCGCTGGGCATCCTGAAGCAGCGGTTCGATAAGCGCATAGCTGCCGCGGATTTTGTGACACCAGGCCAGCCAGGTGCATAACTCCGCACTGGCGCGAATCACGTTGGCAGGAAGCCGGCTGAACCAGCCCAGCAGGGTGGACACTTCTCCCACCCGTATTAGATAGTCTGCGGCAGGATGGATGTAGCGCGCCGCCCGCTCCCAATCCTGAGCAGCGAGCGCATGTTCGACGGCTTCCACGAGGTATCCGTGTTCAAAGAACCAGTCGCTGGCGCGGCGGTGCAGCTCGGGAACGAGCTGCGGATAGGTATGGTTCAGGTGATCGCGCAGGGTCTCTGCAAACAGGTGATGGTAGCGGTACCACTCGCGGTGGTCGTCCACCGGTACCAGAAAGAGGTTGTCCTGTTCCAGATGGTGCAGGATTTCCTGGTATCTGGAACCCTCAATGGGGGAAGGACTGGTCGATTCAAGCGGCATCCAAACGGCGAACTCGTCCTCGTCGAGCACAGCCTGGCAGAGCGGGGCGCTGATGCGCTCCAGGATAGAGGTAAACAGCAGGAAGCGCTGCACCGGCACAGGCTGGCTGCGCAGCACTTCATCGCTGAGGTAATCGAGGACGTAGCGGTAACTGCCGGAAAAGCCCGGCAGGGATTGGGCCTGTTCCCGCCGGCCGGGAGCCGAGCGCATGGCGATGACGGCCATCTGGATCCCGGCGATCCAGCCCTCCGTACGGGCTTCTAATTCAGATGCGTCTTCGTCGCTGAGCGGCAAACCCGTTCCCTGCTGCAGGTATGCGCAGATCTCTTCACGGGTGAAGCGCAGCTCCGGCTCGCGGATTTCGGCCAGCAGTGCGGATGCGCGCCAGCGTGCCAGGGGCAGCGAGGGGTCCCGGCGCGTGGAGATGACAAGCTGCACGGCAGGGGGCAGATTTTCCACCAGGAAGGTCAGGGCGCGGTAGATAACGGCGTTCGTGATAACGTGCAGGTCATCGAGCACCAGCAGGACTGGTGTTTGCAGCAGATTCAGCTGGTTGATGAGCGGGATGAGGGCGTTTTCGAGGGGGAAGTTCTGCGAATTACGCAGCGCCGCATACAGCAGATCGGGCTGGATGGCGGGATCCAGCCACGCGAACGCGGCGATCAGATAGGTGGCAAAGCGGGTAGGGTCGTTGTCGCCCGGATCCAGCGACAGCCAGGCTGCCTTCCTTCCCTGTTCCAGCGATTCCTGTGCGTGGATCCAGGCGCTGAGCAGGGTGGTCTTACCGAAACCAGCGGGCGCAGAGACCAGGATGAGCGGCAGATCAGCGGCTTCCTCCAGGCGCTGGACCAGACGCGGCCTGGAGACCAGGCTGCGGCGGGGGCGCGGGAGGTAAAGTTTGGTAGCCAGCAGATCAGGCACGGCAGAATCCTTCCGGGCAAATGGACCGTTCCGGTATGGTGTGCAGTACAGGATGTTGGTATACCTGTAAACATGAGTGTCAGGTCTTCATGATCCCCGTTATATGAGTTAATACAAAAAGCGGTGTTGTGGGGTTCATTTCGCCACAACACCGCTTTCTGGTATGGATCTGGATTACGCATGGCGGTTGAACATGCGGAACTGTCGGAGTACAGTCAGTGCTGCCGCACCGCCCAGGATCAGAGCTGGGACAACGTAGAGCAGATTTAGGCCTACCAGTACGATTTGAGCAGCATTTGTAATCATGATAACCTCCCGTTTTTTTTTTCAGAACCCGTTTTTTTGCTTCGGCGTTGTTTTCAATCGTTGTCCACAGTATACGCACCCGGCGTCCCGGGATCGTTACGGTGAGCGATACGATATAAGTTCGTAACGAGTTACTGGGGGTATTTTTGGAGAATGCGGGGAGTGGAAAGCAGCGCCACTGGCAGGTCTACCGCCAGCTTACGATCCGGACGTTGATCGCAGGTGTGGATGGCGTATCAAATGCCTGAACCATGCCTCCTCCCTGCGGCCGGTTTCGTCATAATATGTATCAGTTTTTGTATCGCTGTTATTGTCCTGCAGCGTTACCCGAAAGGCGTAGAGCAGCGTTTAATTGCAAAGGTTTCACTGGTCAACCCAATTCAGGGCGCTGTATAAGCTGCCGGTAGTTGTCCAGCACGGTAGGTGGAAAAAAGCCGGTGAGGGAAATATGAACGCGATCGAACGGGTAGAAGCGGCAAAGCAAGGCAGCCTGGAGGCCTTCAACGAGCTTGTACTGGAATACCAGGATCTGATTTACCAGCATACGTATGCGCTGCTGGGGAACCGGGAAGGTGCAGAGGATGCGGCACAGGAGGCGTTTCTTCGCGCCTACCGGAGCCTGGGAAGCTTTCGGGGAGGTTCCTTTCGGGTGTGGTTACTTCGCATAGCCACCAATGTCTGCTACGACGAAATGCGGCGCTGGAAGCGGATGGAATGGCTGCCGCTGTCTGTGAAAGGTGAGGACAGCGAAGATATGGACGAGCCTTCCTGGCTGGTCGATACGCAGCCCCTTCCGGAGGAGAGCTGCGAGCAGAACGAACTGCGTAAAATGTTGCAGCGTCAGGTGGCAGCGCTGCCGGTGAAATACCGCACCGTGATCGAGCTGGTTGATATGCTCGAGCTGGATTATGCCGAGGCTGCACAGGTTCTCAACGTCCCGATCGGGACCATCAAGAGCCGCCTGGCGCGCGCTCACATGCAGCTGCGCGGTCAGTTGAACGGTGCTCCGGCCGTCATGCCGGCTGCACTCAGCGCATCGCCGTGCTGATTCTACAAATGCCTGACTGACATATGATCTAAAATTTCTGCAGGGCCTGCTCCATTAGAGCGGGCCCTGTTGTTTTCCTGTATAATCGACCGGGGGAGAAAAGTTCACCAGCGAAGGGAACTTATGACGGAACTGGTTAGTGATCTTCTTCGAGACTTCTGCTGGGCGGCGGGAATTGAAGATACCTTCATCCCGCAGGTGCGGCCGGGGCTGCGCCGCCTGGAAGAATATGAGCTCACGCAGCACTACGAGCAGTGGCAGAGCGATTTCGACCTGCTGGAAGAGACCGGCGTGCGCGCGGTCCGCTGGGGGATACCCTGGTACCGCGTGCAGCCTGCTCCAGACCGGTGGGAATGGGGCTGGGTGGATAACGCCCTGACGTACCTTGTGGAGGAAAAGGGAATCCTTCCCATCATCGATTTGATGCACTACGGTACCCCACTCTGGCTGGATAACAGCTTTTTGAACCACAGCTACCCCGACCGGGTGGCGGAATATGCCGCACAGGCGGCTGAACGCTATGGACGCCTGACACGGTATTTCACGCCCTTCAACGAACCGATGGTCTGTTGTTCGCAGTGCGGATACGACGGGGTGTGGCCTCCTTACCTGAGGGGAGATGACGGCTACGTCAAAATCGCCATGGCCGTGCCGCGCGGGATGCAGAATACGGTGCGCGCCCTGAAAGCAGAGCTTCCGGATGTCCAGACAGTACAGGTCGAAGCTGTGTGGCACCTGTATACTGACAATCCTGAACTGCAGGAGCGCGTCCATTTGCACAACGAACGCCAGTACCTGTGCTTCGACCTGTCGCTTGGCCGGGTCACCGAATCCCATCCCCTGTGGGACTACCTGAAATCTTACGGATTGACGCCGCGCAAGCTGGATGAACTGCAGGCGAATGCGGTTACGTACGACTACTTTGGCGCCAACTACTATCCCTGGTCTGCCGGGCCGGCTGCGGTCCGCCGGCGGACGCCGGGGCTGTACCGCCGGGCGGTGCACATCAGCGGCCTGACCCTTGCCGGCAGGCTGCAGGAAATTTACCGGCGTTACCAGATTCCGGTGATGGTAACCGAGACCTCATCCCTGGGCAGCCACGAGCAGCGCGGCACCTGGATGGACGAGACGATCCAGGCGGTGCGCCAGTGCCGGGAGCAGGGTATCCCGGTGGTGGGATACACCTGGTTCCCGGTGATCACCATGGTGGACTGGAAGTACCGCACCGGCCGCAGACCCGTTAAGGACTATTTAATCCACCTGGGCCTTTTCGATGCTGAATTCGATGCCGGCGGCGTGCTGAGCAGGCGCCGTACGCCGCTCGTGGAGCGCTACCGGCGGCACCAGGCGAGGGGCATGCCGCCCGTCGCAGATATTCAACAGCCTGTGTGGGAGGCGACCGGTCGTAGCTGACTGATGACTGCACAATACACCACCCCGGTCTACCCCTCAC
>JAAYXE010000164.1 GCA_012516075.1 Chloroflexota bacterium
ACGCCGGCTGCGGAAAAAATCGCCCGCAGGCCGCTTCGACCGGGCATGTAAAGCATGCCGCTCCGCGCGCCTGCGGGCGTGCTGTCCTGCATCCGAAGCAGGAGAGAAATGCTTTGCACATCACACATGTCTGATGCAGGCCTGCCCTTGAAAAGGCGCCTGAGGGGAGTGAACACCCCTGCCTGATTGGGCAGGCAATATATTTCGTATACTATTTGTCCAATTTATGATATATTGTGGTGAATAGAGAAGCAGCCGCACATTCAGGGAGGGAAAGAGGAAATGACTCAGGAGATTCCGGCAAATGTGGGGGCGCGATTGAGGAATTTTCGAGAGCGGAATGGGTGGTCGCTGAGAATGCTGTCGGAGCGCTGCGGTCTTTCGATCAACGCAATCAGCCGCATCGAACGCGGAGAAAACAGTCCAACGGTTTCTTCTCTACAGCGGCTGGCCGTTGCTCTATCAATCCCCATTACCGATTTTTTTGCCGAAAACCCGGGCAAGGCGGCTGATTTCCATAAGAGCGGCACCAGCCCCCGTGTGCAGTCCAGCTGCTATGAAGTCGAACACCGCGGCCGGCGCACGCCGCGGATGGAGCTGGAGCCCCTGCTGTTCGAGATCGAACCCGGCTGCGACCAGAGTTCGCGTCCAGTCAACCACAAGGGTTATGAGTTTATTTACTGTCTGGAGGGGGAAGTGGAATACTGCATTAACGATCAGGTCTATACGCTGACCTGCGGCGACAGCCTGCTCTTCGCCGGTCACCTGCCGCACTACTGGCGCAACCGGGGCACCGAGACGGCCCGCCTGCTCTTCGTATTCCAGTCGCCGCGCGATACTTCACAGGCGTTTCCGCTGCTGCTGCAGCAGATGCAGAGCAAGGACGGGGCGAGTTTGGATGCATCCACGGATTCTCATTAGCGCAGCCGGAAGGTGTGCTTCGTTCCAGGCACACAAAATATAGACCTGCCAGCTCCCTTCCGAGTTTTTCTGGTTCCCACGCTTCGCGTGGGAACGTTTATTTGGACCGCTCCGCGGTCTTCATATCCAACCCATCACACCTGATTGACAGGCTGCCCGTGCAGACCGGCAGGGATCCTATGCTCAGGGGCCAGAAAACACGAAGCCCCGTGCCACCCGCTGCGCGCCCGGTCAGGCAAAAAATCTGAGAAAGGCACAGCACAGCGGTCTGGCAGGTGAAAAACCAGAAGGGCAAGCATATAAGCATGCCCATGCTTGCATGCCGCTGATCCTGATGAGCCGCGCCCCTGCCCGTTTAGCGGGAAAATGTATGCCTTTGACGGTTACACAAACGCGTCGGTAACCTCACGGCAGCAGCGCACGAAATCCAGCACCACCGGCACGCTGCGCAAAATGTATGCCATGTTGCCCTGCAGGCTGATTTTGCGCGTCAGCAGCGCCTGGACCGGATCGACCTCTCCTTTCAACAGGCGCTTATACTGGGGATAAGCCGCCCGCAGGGTAAAGGCCGGTTTGAGCTGCTGGTCGTCCTGTACGGCAAAGGCCTGGCGGCATTTCCCGTGCCACAGATCCAGATAATAGCGCTGCTCTTCCGCCAGCGCTTCCCCCGGCTCGATCTGAAAAAGCATGTCCCCTTCCCAGCTGCGCGCCACCTCTGCATAGCGCGCGTCGCTGTTCAGCTTGTGCTGCAGCGCTTGCAGCCATTCTGCGCTCGGGAAACAGGCCATTCCGACCTCCTTTTAAATTCAGTTGTGCCGTTGTGAAAACCGTTCCGGGCGTTAACCAGCCATCACGCGGCGCTAACGCTGCGTGACGCTCAGCCGCCTTTCAATAAAGGCGTTCACACGCGATGAAAACAGGGTCAGAATCAGATACAGCAGGGCGACCATATTCCAGGTCTCGATCGGGTTATAGTGCGTCGACATGAACTCGCGTCCGGCCCGGGTGAGGTCGGAGACCGCGATCACGCTGACCAGCGAGGTGTCCTTCAACAAAGCGGTGAACTCGTTCCCCACGGGCGGCAGGATGACGCGCACCGCCTGGGGGATGATCACAAAGCGCATGGCCTGAAAATACGTCATCCCCAGACTGCGGGCAGCTTCCATCTGCCCGACGGGGATGCTCTGGATGCCGGCGCGGTAGATCTCGCTCATATACGCGCCATAGCAAATTGTCAGCCCCACCACCGCCATCAGCCATTCATTGGCGACGTAATTGGCCAGCGCCGGAATGCCGCGCGCCGCTCCGAAACTGCGGATCAGGGCCGGAAAGGCAAAAAACCACCAGATCAACTGCACCAGCAGGGGGATGCCGCGGATGATCTCAACATACAGGGTGGAAATGCCGTTTAGAATAAAATTTTTAGAAACACGTGCCAGTCCCCCAAACAGTCCCAGGATCAGGGTGAGGAAGAAAGAGATGAAGGTGATTGTAATGGTGACAATCAGGCCCCTGCGCACAAAGCGCAGCAGGTCCAGGTAGGGGTCGGGGAATACCAGCGCCAGAAAGATAACTAGAAGGATAACAATTGCGACCAGCACCCACCATGCGTCAAACTTTGTCTCCCTTACAGCCCCCGGAATCTTCGCCAGTTCCTTCTGTGCCGGCAGATTTGCAGCCTGACTCACTTCTTTATCCATCGATCCTCCCGGTCGTCTGGAGCCTATCCAGACAGCACGGGCTGAATGGGCAGGGAAACGCCCGCTGCCCATTCAGCCGTGAATCTGCCGGATAAACTGCAAACCTGAAAGCGAACTATTCGACAGCTCCTTCCAGCCATTTGGCCTGAAGTTCCTCAATCAGGCCCTCGGCCTTTACGGCTGCCAGGCCCTCATTGAGGGACGCCTGCAGGTCCGCGCGGTTCTTGCACACGGCGATGCCGTAGTTTTCCTCGGTGAAGACCTCACCCACCGTCTTGAGCTGGTCTTCGTTCTGGCCCACATAGGCGAGCGCCAGCGGGTTATCGGCCACCACTGCGTCGATCTGGCCGTTCAGCAGCGCCTGGAATGCCAGGCCGACGTCATCATAGGTGCGCAGCGTGGCGCCTTCTATTTTCTCGACCTCAATGGCGCCGGTGGTTCCGATCTGCGCCCCAACGACTTTACCCGCCAGGTCATCCTTGCTGTTGATATCGGTGTTTTCCTGACGCACTGAGACAACCTGGCCGGCTGCGAAGTACGGCTCGGTGAACAGGAATTCCTTGGCGCGCTCTTCGGTGATCGTCATGGCTGAGATGGCGGCGTCGTACTGGCAGGTGGCCACACCAGCCAGCAGGGCATCCCAGCCGACGTTGACGAACTCGACCTCAAGACCGGCGCGTTCGGCGACGGCCTTCATCAGATCGATGTCGAAGCCAACGATTTCGTTGGTGCTCTCATCGATGTATTCGAACGGAGGCCAGGTCGCGTCGGTTCCCACCTGAACCACCCCTCCGCCGGTTTGGGGTGCATCTTCACCGCCGGCCGGTGCTTCCGTTGGGGCAGCCGGCTGCGCACAGGCGCTGATTAACAAGCCGCCCAGCAGCAGGATCGTCAAAATGAATAAGATTTGGCGTTTCACTGTTTCCTCCTGAACTCCTTATGCGATTGCGATCAGATTTGACGGGAAGCGACTGGTATGATTTGAGAACTTACCCCTCCTCTCCTCCCTGATGGATAACGAGAACAGGCCAGCCCAAAAAAAATTATGCAGTAGTCTACTATAAATAGTAGTGCATGTCTACCCTTTTGTCTAGAAAAAGGTTATACCTGGTCTGGATTCTGAACAGATTAAAAGAATTTTCGCGCCAGTTCCGGTGCTGCGGCATGACAGAGTCTTGCCGAAAACATAAAGATGGTCTATCCTTAAGCGGTTATGAGCTACCGGCCCTCTCACCAGGCCGGACATGCAGAGATGGTGCTGGACATTAAATGAAAAAGCCGCCATCGGGCGGCTTCACTCAATGCGCTGGGTGGGAGTTGAACCCACACGCCTTTCGGCACATGGCCCTCAACCATGCCTGTCTGCCAATTCCAGCACCAGCGCGGGAGCAAGCGTATTATAATCAGCTCTACCTTTTTGTCAAGAAGCAGTCCCCGGCGGCTGGTCGTCTGCAGCCCTGCTGCAGGCCGGGTTGAATCTCATATCTCAACGGAAATCCCAATCACCTTCGCTTATTATGAGACCCTCTCGAATAAGGAGTGTTTATGCGTATTGTCCTGGATGCAATGGGAAGCGACGACTGCCCCGGGCCTGAAGTACAGGCTGCAGTCGAAGCCTCTCAGCTGTTTGGCGACGAGATCATCCTGGTCGGCCCGGCCGCCGAGCTGCAGAGGCGCCTGAACGCGATCAACAGTTCGCAAAGCCGGGTGCGGGTGGTCGACGCGCCAGAAACAATCACCATGGAAGATAAAGGCCTGGCGCTGGCGCTCAAAGCCAAGCGCAAAGGCTCGAAAACATCCATGGCCGTTGGTATTGACCTGGTAAAGAACCAGCAGGCAGAGGCGTTTGTCACCGCAGGGAACACCGGCGGTGCGCTGGCAACCGCCTACTACCGCCTGGGTGTGCTCCCCGGCGTGGAACGACCGGCCCTGACGGCCCTCTTCCCCACCCGCAGCGGGTACTGCGTGGTGACCGACATTGGCGCCAACCCTGACTGCAAGCCCGAGCATCTGCTCCAGTTTGCCATTATGGGCAGCGAATACGCCCGGCGCGTGCGCGGGGTGGAAAACCCGCGCGTCGGCCTGCTCTCCAACGGCGAGGAGCCCGGTAAAGGCAATGAACTGGTGAAAGAAACCTACCCCCTGCTGGAAGCCAGCGGGCTGAACTTCATCGGCAACGTGGAAGGCAAGGAGCTCTTCGGCGGCCATGCCGACGTGGTGGTGACCGACGGCTTCTCGGGAAACATCCTGCTGAAAGCGAGTGAGGCGGTGGGCAAGTTGATTGTGGAGGAACTGCGCGATCAACTGATGGGCAGCACGCGCACAAAAATCGGTGCCTTGCTGGCCAAACCTGCTTTTGCAGAAATCAAACGGATGATGGACCCCGGCGAGACCGGGGCAGCCCCCCTTCTGGGGATCAACGGCCTGGTTTTCATCGGTCACGGGCGCTCTGACGCGCACGCGCTGGTCAACGCGATCCGCAGTGCCCGGCAGGCTGTGGAGGCCAACCTGCTTGGTTCCATGCAAACCGCCATCCAGCAGCGCCTGAACGCTGCGCAAAACGTGCAGGAGGTCGCATGAACAAGAGACGTGTTGTCATTACAGGGCTGGGGGTGGTATCTGCGCTGGGATCCTCAATCGATCTGTACTGGGAGGGCCTGGTCTCAGGCCGCTCCGGGATTCGCCGCATCACCCAGTTCGACGCATCCGATATGCCCTGTCAGATTGCCGGCGAAATTCCCGATTTTAACCCCACCGATTATATGGACCGCAAAGAGGCACGCCGCATCCCGCGCTCGGGGCAGATCGCCCTGGCGGCGGCCATTCAGGCGGTGAACGACGCCGGCCTCCCCCTCCCCATGCCCGAGCCCGAACGCAGCGGCGTGGTGTTTGGCACGGCCATCGGGGGGATTGACCGCGTGGACGAGGGCATTCAAACCCTGCGCCAGCACGGGTACAGCAAATTAAACCCCTTCGTGCTGCCAGCCAGCATCCCCAACCTGGCGGCTTTTCTGATCGCCAAGGAATTCCAGTGCGTGGGACCCAACAGCACCGTGACGACTGCCTGTGCAACCGGCACCCAGGCCGTAGGCGTGGCGGCCGATTACATCCGCCAGGGCCGGGCCGACGTGATGATCACCGGCGGCACCGAAGCGCTGATCCGCGATTTCGCCATCGGCGGCTTCTGCTCCATGCGCGCCCTGCCCGTCAACTTTAACGACAACCCCGAAGCGGCTTCGCGCCCCTTCGACGTGCGCCGTGAAGGCTTTATCTTCTCGGAGGGCGCCGGCGCCCTGGTGCTCGAGAGCCTGGAGCACGCCCTGCAGCGCGGGGCGCGCATCTACGCCGAGGTGGCCGGCCATGCCTCGTCCTCAGACGCCTTTCACGTGGCCGCGCCGGACCCCGACGCCATCGGCCCAGCCCGTGCCATGCGCTGGGCGCTGGAAGACGCCGGCATGCAGCCGGAAGATATCGACTACATCAACGCCCACGGCACATCCACCCCGCTCAACGATGTCACCGAAACCAAAGCCATCAAAATGGTGTTCGGTGAGCACGCATACAAACTCACAGTGAGCTCCACCAAATCGATGCTCGGCCATGCGATGGGCGCTTCCGGATCGCTGGAAGCCATCGCCTGCGCGCTGGCGATCAAAAACTGTATTATCCCCCCCACCATTAACCTGGAGAAGCAGGATCCCGAATGCGACCTGGACTGCACTCCAAACCAGGCCCGCCAGCAGATGGTGAAAGCCGCCCTCTCCAACTCCTTTGGTCTGGGAGGGCAAAACGCCTGCCTGATCTTAAAACGCTACCAGTAACCAACCCTGAAAGGGTGGGCATACAGCCCACCCTTTTTACGAACCATCACAGAGAGCGGAGGAGTTTCTCACAGCATGAAAAAAGTGTATACCAACGAGGCGCTGGTGAAGCGCAACAGCCGCATCGCGCGCATCACCATGCTGGGCGGGCTGCTGGTGCTGGCCGCCGGTATGTTCATCTCCTTTCAGATGCCAGATCAGTTCGCCCTTTCGCTGGGCGCTCTGCTGTTCGGCTTTGTGCTGTCGCAGATCGGTATTTATTTCACCAACCGCTGGGGCCGGCGCCCCAGGCTCGACGAGCTGCTGAACCAGGGGCTCAAAGGCCTGGACGAACGTTTTAAGCTCTACCATTACCTCAAACCCGCCTCCCATATCCTGGTCGGGCCGGCTGGGGTGTGGGTGCTGGTGCCCTACTACCAGCGCGGCACCATTCGCTATTCCAACGGACGCTGGCGCCAGGTGGGCGGTGGGTTGTTCCGCACGTATATGAAGATCTTCGCCCAGGAGGGCATCGGCCGGCCGGACCTGGAAATCGCCGCCGAAATCGAAGGGCTTAAAAGCTATCTGCAGTCGAAGCTCCCCGAAGGCGAGGTGCCCCCTGTTTACGGCGCACTCGTATTCACCCACCCGGATGCCATCATCGATATTGATCCCGAAGAGAATCCTCCGGCCGAAACCGTACATCTGTCCAAGCTGAAGGACATGATCCGCAAGAGAGCGAAAGAAAAGGCGCTTTCGATGGAAAAAGCGCTGACCATTCAGGACGCGATCGAGGAGGCAATCGTATAAGATGAGCGAAGCAGTGATCCCGAAAAGAAGCGAAATCGACCGGCGGTTCACCTGGAACGCCGAGAGCGTGTTCGCAACCCCCGAAGACTGGCGCCGCGAGCTGGAAGCGGTTTCGGCCGAGCTGCCCGGGTTCAGCCGCTATCAGGGCTGCCTGAACCAGAGCGCTGCGCTGCTGCTGGAGGCGCTGCAGAAGCGCGACGCCCTGTTCGAACGCCTGGGCAAAGTGGTGATGTACGCGGTGATGTCTTTCCAGGTGGACAGCGGCGACCAGCAGGCGATTGGCATGATGGGCCAGGCCCAGGCGCTGTACGGCAGGGCCATGGCCGCCCTGGCATTCTACGACCCTGAAATCATCGCCACCGGCGAAGAGACCCTGCAGGCCTGGATGGCGGATAACCCTGACCTGGCTCTATACAAACACCATATCGACGAGCTCTTCCGTAAGCAGGAACATATTCGCTCCGCCGAAGTGGAAGAGCTGCTGGGCATGCTGTCGGAACCGTTTTCCGGCCCCGGCCAGATCTACGACATGCTCACCAACAACGACCTGGATTTCCCGCCGGCTGTCGATCAGGAGGGCCGCGAAACCGCCGTCGGCCAGGGCTCCATCGACCACCTGATGGCCAGCCCCGACCGCCAGGTGCGGAAATCCGCCTGGGAGAACTACCGCGACCGCTACCTGGCCTTCAAGAACACCCTGGCCAGCAGCCTGATCGCCTCGATGCAGCAGAATGTGTACATGATGCGCGCCCGGCGTTTTTCCTCCACGCTGGAGATGGCGCTGTTCGAGAACAACATCCCGGTAGACGTCTTCCACAACCTGATCGAGACCTTCCGCAAAAACCTGCCCACCTGGCACCGCTACTGGCGCGTGCGGGCGAAAGCCCTGGGCGTGGACGACCTGCAGCCCTACGACGTCTGGGCGCCGCTCACCGCGCATAAAACCCAGCTCACTTATGAGCAGGCGGTAGACCTGATCTGCCAGGGGCTCTCTCCCATGGGCGAGGACTACGTCAGCGTGGTGCGGAAAGGCTGCCTGCAGGACCGCTGGGTGGACGTGTATCCCAATCAGGGTAAGACGGCCGGCGCTTTTTCGTACGGCGCCTACGGCACGCACCCCTTTATCGTGATGAACTTCAACGGCGGCATCTTCGACCTGAGCACCCTGGCACATGAGCTGGGCCACTCCATGCACAGCTATCTGACCTGGAAGACCCAGCCCATCGTCTACTCGGACTACTCGCTGTTCGTCGCCGAGGTGGCCTCCAACTTCCACCAGGCCCTGGTGCGCGGTCACCTGCTGCAGAACACCGACGACGCCAGCTTCCAGATCAACCTGATCGAGGAAGCCATGTCGAACTTCCACCGCTATTTCCTCATCATGCCCACGCTGGCGCGCTTCGAGCTGGAGATGCACCAGCGGGTGGAAAAGGGTGAGAGCCTGACCGCCGACCTGATGATCGAGCGCATGGCGGACCTCTTCCAGGAGGCTTACGGCGAGGAGATGAAGTTCGACCGCCAGCGGATGGGGATCACCTGGGCGACCTTCGGCCACCTGTACTCGGACTACTACGTCTACCAGTACGCCACAGGGATTTCCGCGGCCCATGCACTGGCCCACCGGGTGCTGGAGGAGGGCAAGCCAGCGGTGGAGGATTATCTGAAGTTCCTGAAGAGCGGTAGTTCGGTGAGCCCGCTGGAAGCGCTGCAGATGGCCGGGGTGGACCTGACCCGGCCGGAGCCGGTGGAGGAGGCATTCCGCGTCCTGGCAGGCTATGTCGACCGGCTGGAGCAGCTCCTGAGCTGAGCGCAGTCACTGACATGATGTCCGGGCTGGCCGCGATGATGCGGCCAGCCCGTTGTTAATTTAAGGTGTCTCAATCCCCCACTTACGGTAGACACATTCCCCCATTTAATCCCCCATTTGATGGATTACACCTGCTGCCGGCGCCGCTAAACTGGGGCCATGGCTGAAACACACTGTCCCACGGAGAAACCTGTGCGCGGACCCCGTTATTACCAGATCTGCTTCGAGGGTCTGGCCTCGCCCGGGTGGGAAGACTGGTTCGGCGGACTGAAGCAGGAAACGGTAAACGGCAACACACTGCTCTCCGGAACGCTGCCTGACCAGTGCGCGCTGCTGGGCGTGCTCGACGCCATCCACAACCTGGGGCTGACCCTGATCTATGTGTGCTGCACGGTTTCTCATGAATCTGAAAAAGGAGAAAGCGAAAATGAATCAGACTGATACCGTCATGACGCCCGTACGTGCGGGCGAACGCATCCAGATACTGGATATCCTGCGCGGTTTTGCCGTATTCGGCATCCTGGCGGTCAACATCGCCGGGTTCGCCTCCCCGTCCATCTGGCCCGGATATGTCGCGCCTGAGATGCCCTGGTATGACAGCCTGGCCCACAAACTGGTCCAGTTCCTGGCCGAGGCAAAGTTCTATTCCATCTTCTCCTTCCTGTTCGGCCTGGGCTTTGCCGTGCAGCTCGGGCGGGCGGAGGCCAGGGGCACCGATATCCGCTCGTTTTACCCCCGCCGCCTGCTGTTGCTGCTGGGCTTCGGCCTGCTGCACAGCGTGCTGCTCTGGACCGCGGATATCCTGCGCCTGTACGCCCTGCTGGGCTTTGCCCTGATGGCATTCCGTAAACGCTCCAACCGTACGCTGCTGATCGCTGCGGGCGCCTTCTTTGGGCTCAGCCTGGTGCTGGTTTCGCTCTTCGGCGGCCAGACCGGCGGCAGCACCGGGGCGATTCCCGGCCTGGATCTGGTCGGACTGGCCCGCTATGCCTATCAAAGCACCTCGTACCTGGATGTGCTCACCTTCCAGTTTTTCGGCGCCATCGGGGTGTTCATCTTCCTGACCTTCACCCAGGGGCCGGGGGTGATGGCGCTCTTTCTGCTGGGTCTTCTGGCCGGCCGGCTGCGGATCTTCGCAAACCTGGCGCAGCACCGCCGGCTGGCGCAGCGGGTGCTGGTCACTGGAGGACTGATTGGCCTGGCCGGCGGCACCCTGCTGGTGTTTGCGGAAGCCTCCTGGCTTGCGGGCCTGGGGCTGGCGGTCAGCGGGCCGGCCCTGGCAGCGGCGTACATCGCCGGGCTGTCCCTGCTCTCCCTGCGCCCGCGCGGCGCGGTGCTGCTGGCTCCACTGGCCCCGGTGGGACGCATGGCGCTGACCAACTACATCCTGCAGTCGCTGGTGTGCGCCCTGGTGTTTTACGGGGTTGGACTGGGCTGGTACGAACAGGTGGGGGCGGCCGGGCTGCTGGGGATCACGGCCGTGATCTACCTGGGCCAGGTCGTACTCAGCGGCTGGTGGATGAAGCGCTTCATGTACGGCCCGCTGGAGTGGCTGTGGCGCTCGCTGACCTACCGCCAGCGCCAGCCCCTGCGGGCTGCGGAATACAGGCCTGCCCCGGCGGCCGCCGATTGAGCGGAGCCTGGAAGGCACGCGGAGAGCGCTGAGGTGTTTACCCGCTTCGCGGGTAGGGGCATCAGGCGCCTGACCACTCCTTTGAAAAAAATCCAGGGCCCGAAAACCCTGTTCTAACAGCAGCCGTGCCCGCTGACCACGGCCTACCCGATCCAGGGCGCGAGCACGGCTGCCTTTTTAAATGGCAAATCCCGGGTAGGGTAGGCCATTTCGACCCGGCCGCTTTTCCTCTCCAGTGCCGCCCCAAAAAGTTAAAACGATAAAAGTAAACAGCAGCGCGTCCTGGTTTAGCGTGGAGTCTGTCCCAGCTGAGACACGAAGCTGTCCCAGCTGGGAAGGGATATAATAACAGGGTGCCGGCTGGAGCGGCCGGCACATCATACCTTTATGCCTGTTCTCCCCTGCGCCTGATGTCACCCACCTCCGCCCCATTGTTCAGCACCAGAATCACCCCGCCGCCGGTGCGGGCGCCGCTTGTCGCTCGACCGCGGCTGCTGCAGCGCATGAACCAGGGGCTGCAGCGCCGGCTGACCCTGGTGTCCGCCCCTGCCGGATACGGGAAAACCACCCTGCTGGCCGAGTGGGCGGCAGGTGTGCCGCTTCCGGTGGCCTGGCTGGCGCTCGATGACGGAGACAACGACCCCGGCCGCTTCACCGCATCGCTGTGGGCTTCCATCCAGCGCGTCTTCAATGGTCCGGACTGGCCGGCCCTGGCGGACCTGGCCGAGCTGCCGCCGGAGGCCGCCCTGCAGCACATGCTGCTCAGCCTGGCACAGGCCGGACAGCCCCTGGCGCTGGTGTGGGACGATTACCACGCGCTGCGCAGCCCGGCGCTGCACCAGGCTGTGGCCGCTTTCGTGGACCATCTGCCGGCCCATCTGCATCTGGTGATCGCCACCCGCCGCGACCCGCCCATCCCCCTGGCGCGCCTGCGGGCACAGGACGAACTGGAGGAGGTGCGCGCCGAACAGCTGCGCTTCTCGCCAGAGGAGAGCGCCGATTTCCTCGAACGCAGGATGGGCCTGCGCCTGTCTCCCAGCGACCTGGAGACCCTCACCCGGCGCACGGAGGGCTGGGCGGCTGGCCTGCAGCTCGCCGCGCTGTCGCTGCTCGAACAACCCGACCCGCGCCCCTTTATCCAGTCGCTCTCCGGAAGCCACCGCTTTATCCTGGAATACCTGATCGAGGAGGTGCTAGAGACCCAGCCGCCCGAGATCCAGACCTTCCTGCTGCGCACCTCGCTGCTGCGCCGTCTGAACGCAGCACTGTGCGACGCGCTGCTGGACGACCCTCACCCGCCAGCTGCCGGGACCCTGGCCTATCTGGAGCGGGCAAACCTGTTCCTCACCCCGCTCGACCCCGAGCGCCAGTGGTTCCGCTACCACCACCTGTTCGCCGATCTGCTGCGCCGCCGGTTAAAAGAGACCGCCGGCCCGGAGGAGATCGCCCGCCTGCACCGGCGGGCAGCCGGCTGGTACCACGCGGCCGGCGACGGGCTGGAGACTATTCACCACGCGCTGGCCGGCGGCGACTGGCCGGCGGCCGCAGAGATGCTCGCTCACTGGGGCAATGAGTTCTTCAAAACCGGAGCGCTGGGAACCTACCTTTCCGCCCTGAAATCCCTGCCGGAAGAGGTGCTGCACAGCCACCCACAGCTTCTGCAGGACCTGGGGTGGGGCCTGGCGCTGACAAATGACCTGGATCAGGCCGAACACTACCTGGAGCTGGCTGCCGAAGCCCGGCGGGATGACCCCAACTTCACAGGCGAGACACTGGCCGGGATGGCATTCGCCGCCATCTACCGCTTCGACCTGCAGCGCGCCCTGCCGCTCGCCCGGCAGGCGCTGGAGCTGATCGCACCGGAAAACGAGTGGATGCGCAGCGTGGCGGCCATGGTGCTCGGCCTGGTCCACTGGAACACGGGGGACCCGAAAGCCTGCCAGCAGGCCATGCAGACCGCCCGGCGGGCGGCCGTACGGACGAATGCCCCGCGGGTGTACAAGATGGCCACCGCTTACCTGGGCCGCGCCCGGGCGCGGGAGATGGACCTGCTGGCGGCCGAAGAGCTCGCACTGGAGGCCATCGGGGCTGGTCCGCAGCCCCAGCTGGTGCCCGGGAACGAAACGCCGGCCTTCGACCTGGCAGCGCTGTACACCGAGTGGAACGGGCTGGATAAAGCTGAACACTATCTGCAGCTGGGATTGTCCGCCAGCCGCGTCAGCGGGAACCTGCTGATCCGTTCGTACAGCCTGCGCATACAGGCCCGTCTGCTGTCAGCCCGGGGAGACGCCCGGGGAGCCTGGGCGGCCGCACAGCAGGCGGTTCAGGCAGCCGCTGAACTGGGGCTGGGCACCTCCTTCCAGCACCTCAACGCCGCCTGCTGCGCAGAGGTCGCCCTGGCCATGGGCGACCTGGAGCTAGCCACCGCATGGGCGGAGCGCATCACCGGACCCGAAGGACTGGATCCCTTCGACCCGCTGCCGCTGCTGGTCAGGGCCCGGGTATCGCTGGCGGCCGGCCGCCATGCGGATGCCCGCCAGCTGCTGGCCGGTTTGGAACCCCTGACGACCGCGCCTGCCTGGCGCCAGGCCCGTTTTCGCCTGCGCCTGCTGCAGGCCCTGGCCTGCCCGCAGCGCGCGGCAGAGCTGCTCACGCCGGAACTGCCCGCCGCGCTGCGGCAGAAACTATACCGCACCTTCGTCGACCTGGGGGCGCCTGCGGCCGGGGTGCTGCGCCGGCTTCCCACCCCGGAAGACCCGGCGCTTGCCGCACGGCTCGTGGATCTGATCCAGGCCTGTGAAGCTGCGCCCTCCGGCGGGACTGCGGCCGCCGTTCCGGCACAGGATACTCCTGCGCCTCCACCGGGGCTGGAACCGCTGGTCGAACCGCTGAGCCAGAGGGAGCTCGAAGTGCTGCGCCTGCTGGCGCAGGGCCTGGGCACGTCTGAGATAGCTGCCGCGCTGTACATCGCCGAGAGCACTGTGCGTTCGCATGTCAAAAAAATCTTTAGCCGGCTGGGCGTCCACAGCCGCCTGCAGGCGGTCGACCAGGCACGGCGCAGAAGGTTGATCTAGGACTTTTGCTGTCTGCTGCGCGCCATGCCCCCCGGATACGTGGGGGACAGCATCGCCTGGAGGAATCCCCTGTTACCTGCTTAAAAACCTGCTCTGATGAGTTGAACTGGCTCCTTGCCCGTGAAGCAGGCCAGCAGTTCAAGAAAAAAGCGCCCGCGAAAAATCGCGGGCGCTGGTCGTTCAGCGGTTCAGCCCTAGCTGTTCAGGAATTCGTCCAGAGCGTCTTTGCTGATGCGGTAGGCGTTGCCGATCTTCTTGGCCTTCAACTCGCCGGCGTTGATGGCAGCGATCACGTCTTCTTCCGAGACGCGCAGGTAGCTGGCCGCCTCGGAGGGCGTCATCACCGGCGGCGTGCCGCTGGGAGCGCCGCCTGAGGGGCCCTGCGCCGGGGCGGACGCCCCGCCCCCGCCGGTCATCCCCTGCAGGGACTGCGAGAGCACGTTGCCCACGCCCAGACCGGCGCCGATACCGGCCGTCAGTCCGGCACCGCCGCTCGGATTCTGCGCCGCATCGCGCAGCGCGTCGGCAGCCTGCAGCTGGGTGTAGGTCTGCATATCGAGCATACCCATCGCCCGCAGCTCCTCGGCCGATTTGCTGGAGGGCTTCAGGTTCTCAATGTAGAAGGCTTTCAGGGTCAGCCCGAGGGCCAGGAAATCGTCCTGGGCTTTGGCGCGCACGCCGGCGCCCAGCTCTTCGGTCAGGCCGATCAGCTCGGGCACGCTGTGGCTGGCAGCCGTCTCGCCCAGCAGGTCCTGCAGTTTAGAGAGCAGCATCGAACGCAGGCGGGTTTCGATATCGGTGATGCGGTAGACCCCCTGCACGCCCACGATCTGGTTGACGAACTGCTGCGGGTCGTTGACCTGGAAGGCATAGGTGCCGAAACCCTGCAGCAGCGCCACGCCCAATCCCATGTTCGGGTTGCGCACGATAATCGGCTGCGGCGTGCCCCATTTGCGGTCGGGGAACTCGCGCATCGACACAAAGTAGACCTCTGCCGGGAAGGGGGTGCGCTCGTTGAAGGCCCGGCTGATGACGTCGATCAGAAGCGGGATGTTGGCGGTGGTGATGGTGTGCCGGCCGGGGCCGAAAACGTCCAGCGCACGGCCATCCCGGAAGAATACCGCTGCCTGCGATTCACGTACGATCACCTGCGAGCCGATGCGGAAGTTGCCCGGACCGCTCTCGGGGAAGCGGTGCACAAGCTCGTCCGCCATCGCGCTGGCGTACTCAATTACATCAAAAATCCTTGCCATTGACTTTACTCCTGGGCTTCAAAGTCTAAACAACGAAAACGAAATCGCTCCTGCGGCCGCCGGGTGCGCGGCGTAAATCACAGGCTTACTCGCCGGTGGACAGGATCATTTCTTCCCGGCGTTCGAACAGCTCGATGGGCTGCTGCGAAACGGTCTCCAGGTTGCGGATGGCTGCGGGCAGGCCGTCAGTGCCCATCGATGCTTCGACATGGTCAATCGCCCGGGCGACCTCGTCAACCATGTCGAGCATGGCTGCGTCGTGCTCGTAAATGCGCGCCAGTTCGTCCTCTTCAATTTTTACATCCGCAAACAGGCCTTTGTAACCGTAAGAAGCGCGCCGGATGCGGTCGGCGAAGGTGCGCAGCTTGACGGCGGCGGCTTCGAGATCGTCGACATAGGCGATCTCGCCTTTGCGAATAAACTCGCGCTGCAGGCCGGAGACCCGCCCCCACAGCTCTTCGTAGCGCTCCGCGATCGCTTCACGCAGCATTTTGTCGGAAACGCGCCGGGTCGTCGCTTCCATGTAGCCGCTGAAACCCGGGATGCGGGCCAGAATCCGCTTGAACGGATTCAGGTCTTCGCTCATTTTGCCGTAAATTTTACCGGGGAGGTCGCCCATGAATTTTTCTCCTGAAGAATAAGGCTTAGTGGTGATTCTCATTTACTGGGGATACTGCAATGATTATAGCCCCAGATCGAACTGAAATCAACATCAACAGGAGCCCCTGAAAATGAGTATTCTGTTCCGGGCAGATAAGCGCATTCCCACGTAAAAACAGCTGCATTTTCGGGCTCCCTTTTCACTGTATGTACGTCTGGCGTGCAAAAAAGTTGTACGCTTCCGGCCCGCGTGCCGGCCGGAAGGCAAATGATATAATCCACAAAGACAACCTTAAATGTGATTCGGGAGGGAGGCCATGAAAAGTACACATCTGCAGGATCTACTGAACCTACTGGATGGTTCCCTGAGCGTATCGGGCGGCGAAGCGCAGGTCACCGACCGCCGCCGGCTGGGCGCTACCATACACCGCCTGGCGGAAGTGTCCGCCCTGGAAAGCGGGGAACGTCAGGGACTGGCCCGCTACCTGACTCGCCTGGCTGCATTAGCCTGCGGTATCATACCTTCTTCCATCAATGATCTATATATGGCGCGCGGCCGCGGCGAGATCCCGGCCAGCTTCACCGTGCCGGCGATCAACCTGCGGGCGCTTTCCTTCGACGCCGCGTGCGCCGTCTTCCGCGCCGCCCGCGCCACCGATGCGGGTGCGTTCATCTTCGAGATCGCCCGTTCGGAGATGGGCTACACCGACCAGCGGCCGTCCGAGTATGTGACCAACGTGCTCGCTGCCGCTATCGCCGAAGACTATGAGGGCCCGGTCTTCATCCAGGGCGACCACTTCCAGCTCTCCGCCAAACGCTATGCCAGCGACCCCGAAGTCGAGGTACAGGCAGTGAAAGACCTGATCCAGGAATCGGTGGCCGCGGGGTTTTACAACATCGATATCGATACCTCCACGCTGGTGGATATCAGTAAAGACAGCCTGGCAGAGCAGCAGGCCCTCAACACCCGGCTCTCCGCCATGCTCACCGGCTATGTGCGCGAAGTCGAGCCGGAGGGGATCACCATTTCAGTCGGCGGCGAGATCGGTGAGGTGGGCGGCCACAACTCCACTGAACCGGAGCTGCGCGCCTATATGGAAGGCTACAACGCCGAACTGCAGCGCTGTGCTCCGGGTGCGGTGGGGCTGAGCAAGATCAGCATCCAGACAGGCACTTCGCACGGCGGTGTGGTGCTGCCGGATGGCTCGATCAAGCAGGTGAGCGTCGACTTCGATACCCTGCGCCGCCTCAGCGAGATCGCGCGCCAGGAATACCACATGGGCGGCGCGGTGCAGCACGGCGCCTCCACCCTTCCGGAAGAAGCGTTCGGCAAATTCGTCGAGGCGCAGGCCGTGGAAGTGCACCTGGCGACCAACTTCCAGAACATGATGTTCGACCGGCTGCCGGCCAGCCTGCGCGAGGAGATGTACGCCTACCTGGATGAGAAGTTCGCTGCCGACCGCAAGCCCGATATGACGGACGAGCAGTTCTATTACAAGACCCGCAAAAACGCCATCGGACCTTTCAAGACCAAACTGTGGAACATGGCGCCGGAGAAGAAGGCCGAGATCGGCCAGGCCTGGGAGGAGCAGTTCACGCGCCTCTTCCTCCTGCTGGGCCTGCCCGGCACCCGCCAGTACGTCGAACAGACCATCCGGCCGGTGGTCATCCAGCCCGACCCGCGCGCCTACGCCGGCGCCGAAGTGGTGGGAGAGGACGTCTCCGACCTGGCCGATTAACAGGAAAACCGACCTGCATGACTGATCACAACGCTGCCGCTCAACAGGGCGTCTCACCCGACCGCTACCGCCTGATCCCGCGCACCCTGATCTTCCTCACCAGAGATGGGCAGGTGCTGCTGCTGAAGGGGGCGGCGCACAAACGCCTGTGGGCGAACCTTTACAACGGCGTGGGCGGGCATGTGGAGCGCGGGGAAGATATTCTCGCCTCCGCCCGCCGGGAGCTGGCAGAGGAGACGGGCCTGCAAGAGGCGCAGCTGTGGCTGTGCGGCGTGATCACGGTGGACACCGGGGGGAACACCGGCATCGGCATTTATGTGCTGCGCGGCGAGCTGGCAGCGGACGCCAGCCCGTTGCCGGAGTCTCAGGAGGGGACCCTGGAGTGGGTCCCCTTTGAAGCTGTAAACAGCCTGCCGCTGGTCGAGGACCTGTATGTGCTGCTGCCGCGGGTGCTGGCGATGGAGCGCGGCCAACCACCCTTTATTGCCCACCTGCGTTACGACGGGCAGGGCAGGATCCAGGTTAAGTTTGCGGAGTGATATTTCATAGCGGAGTGCAGCCATGCTCCTGTGAATGAGCAGGCAGGCGCTTTCGACCCGGGTACGGGGCTTCCCCCGAACCGGCCTCGAGGCATCCTTCGACTACGCTACCGA